>NZ_JBBHKW010000004.1:0-208748 GCF_037482625.1 Corynebacterium sp. H128
CCCCTGTTCAAATAACTCAACGAGCTGCTCCCGCTGTACCTGACTCAACGAACTTCGTGCTCTCAAAAGAAAAACTCCCCACTAGTCGGAAACTGATTTCTCAGTCCAACTAATGGGGAGCAGTTCAACTGTTGCTGATGGGGCGGTTGTTATTAATGTTCTGCAACGATTTTCAAATCTGGCTTCATTTCTCCCGCGACTCTAGCTACGGTAAAAGCATGAATGCCCTCACCCGTGTCGTCCGCAGTTCCTCGGTTGTTGCCATCCTCGGCCTCGCCGCTGGCCTTGTTGCCTGTGGCTCCAATCAGACATCTTCGGGTGGGCCCACCCAAATCCAGCAACAATCTCTGAGCGCGGACGGAAGCAACAGCGCCTCCGCAATCCAACCACTCGGGGATACCAACTCCACGATGAAGACGCAGCGCGCCGAAGCACCCGCGAAGCTGGTACCCACTGCGATGCGCGCCGGAGCACACCAGAATTTTGATCGCGTGGTCATCGAGCTCGCCGGCGAGGGCACACCTGGCTGGCATGTTGACTACACCACCACCCCACAGCAGCAAGCTAGCGGGCTCGATCTAAAGGTCAGCGGTGACTCTTTCCTTAACGTCAACATTGACGGCACCACTTACCCATTCGAGGTAGGCATCCCAGACCCTGAGCTCACCCCCGTTAAAGGCGAAGGCCCCGCCGTGGTCGAAGTGGTATCCGGTGGAACTTTTGAAGGCCGCTCCCAGTTCGTCATCGGACTCAAAGGCGATCGGCGTCCCTATTCTGTAGCTTTCCTGGAAGACCCCAAACGCTTGGTCATCGACTTTGAGCAAAGCTAGTCATAGCTAGCTTCTATCCGCCACCGCCCCGCCAACCACACCAGCAAGAAGGCGCGCTGGGCGCCTGCTTGATCTACCACCAATTGGAGTCGGGCATATTTTTGCGCGGCGTCAGGCTCCCACCACCGGTCGTCGATAGGCCAAGGCCCCGCCCATCCCAGCACGGCACACCGCCGCGCGCCCTGCACCGCCCAGACCGGATCCCCGCTGAGGACCGCGTCCGCCCTAACAAAAACCGGATCCCCAGCAGCATCCACTAGCTGTATAGCCGAGGCAGGGTGACTGGCGGCGCGCGCCGGGAGCGGTGAGGGCAACGCCCCAAGCCACGGCCCCGCTTGGCGACGCTCCGGAACCTCCTCCCCATAAGGCACCAGCTCCACCTGTTCTGTTGCTCCACGTCCGCCAGTAGCTCGCGGCTGCAATACCGCATCCGTCCCCAGCAAGGACTGCACCCGATTAATCACGCGACGCGCCTGCGCCGCCTTGTCATCGGAGGCTCCCCACAACCCCTGGTCATGAACAGGAACGCTCACCTCAAGCGGCTCGAGCGCCAGCGTAGTAATCTCTGGGATCTGTCTACTCGTGAGCCAGCCGTCGAGCTGCCACCGCACCCGATCCGCTGTCGCCGATTCCGTCAACGGTTCCCGCGTGCGCCACACCCGCGCCAGCTCCGTATCCGCCACCGCGATCACCTTAAGGCGCTGGCAGATCACCCCGGCGCGCTGCAGTTTCCCATGCAAAGTCACCGCTAGTGTGCGTGCAAGGAACGCCGCCTCATCCACACGGGTGATCGGCTCCTCTGGAGTAAGTTCCACTCGCAACTCACTCGTCGGCAGCTCCGGCGCCACCTTACGATCCTCGCGGGCCTGCGCAATACGTTGACAACGCAAGCCCGCCCTGCCAAAGCGCGTCACCACTGCCGATGTTGGCAGCGCAGCCAATTCTCCGAGCACACGTATGCCCAGCGTGCGGAATGCTCGAACAGTATCCGCGTCACAGTGCAGCGCTTCTTCAGCCATGAGTAGGGCCAGTGGCTGATTAGCCAAAAAGGCTTGACTCCCCTCAGGAGCCACCACCGCCCCGATGCGCGCAGCAATCACCGCGGTGGCAATGTCATCTGCCACCCCGACCATGCAATCCACGCCTTTCAGCGCAGCCGCATCCGCCAACAGTTGCACGGCGCGGGCCTCACTGCCGTAGAAGCGGCCAGCAGCACCGGCGTCGATAAGCGCAAGCCCCGGCCGCAAAACCTCGACGCTTGCAGCGACCTCCCCCAGCCCATAAACCACCACCTCAAACTCACGCGCATCCCTATCCTCATCCCATTCAGCGATCGTGAGCTGCGGGAACAATGCCTGAGCCTCCCGCACCCGCATGCCACGTTTCACCCCTTTGCCACGGGCGGAGGCAGTGCAAGCGCGCACCCGATGATCCTGAGTCACTGCCATTACGCCAGCGGCATGCGGGGGCCAATCGGGAAACCATACCGCCATGACCCGCACCTAAACCACCCGAAGCTGCGGCTTCTGCGACACACTGCCCACAGTCAAGCTTTGGGTAGTAACACCAGTTTTCCCGACGATATGCACCGTCATATTCATGCCACGAATCCGCCCTACCCCTGGGCCAATGCCCTGATAGTCACTCACCCGCGCCGTGATGCTGAGCTGTGGCGACGACACTCGCACATTCACTAGCAGCAGGACAGCATGAGACTTTCGCAGTTTGCCCAACAAAGGACGCGCCCGTACCGGAGAAAGTTCCAAAGGCACCTCCGTGCGATAGAGCACCAGATCCATCCCCTCAGTGAGCACGGCTACCGTATTCAGTGGATCGGGCCCCGGATCCGGAACAGCGACAATACGTTCGAGACCGCACTGCAGTTCCGCAAGCAATAACTCCGGCCAGCCAACGATGGCCACAAAGTTATTGTCCGCCACCACTGCCCGAATCAGCTCTACAATAAACGCGGGAGTATCACTGACCTGACACACCATTTGGCGGGCTAGCTGCAGATCCAGCCCCCGCGGCACAGGGAGAACATCCGCCGAGGTCACCTCTGGAGCTGGAGCAGCCCCCACCGCTTCCATCCGCGTTCGAAGCGCGACGATGCGCTCTTGCCGGCTAAGCCCGGAAAGATCCATCCCCACTTCTTTTCGAACGCCTGTTCCCAACATGCGTTCTAGTATTGCGGAATTGTCGGCTCAGTTCAACCGGATCACCAAGGCCCTGCGCCGAATTTGTCACTTGAGCTGGAAAAATCTAGCTCACAGCAACCCTGCGGAGTGAGAAAAACAGCACAACCTCACGCCAAGTCATAACGCTGCGCCCACCGTGTGAGCGCATAGCGATTCGACTGCTGCGTCTTGCGCAGAATATTCGAGGCGTGAGTCTCCACCGTCTTAATAGAAATGAACAGCTCAGCAGCAATCTCCTTGTAGGTGTAGCCACGAGCAAGCAAGCGAAGCACCTCAAGTTCTCGACGCGTAAGCGCATCTACCAGTTCCGGCTGCTCTGCGGCCTCATCCACCACGCCAGCACCCGCATGGGAGTCCGGGGCAGCAAAGGCATCAAGAACAAAGCCAGCCAGCCGAGGCGAGAATACGGCATCTCCATCGTGGACACGGCGAATGGCGTCGACAAGCTCAGCTCCATTAATGGACTTAGTGACATACCCACGCGCACCAGCCCGAATCACCGAGATCACATCTTCCGCAGCGTCCGAAACAGACAGCGCCAAGTAGCGCGGAGTTGGCGCCCCTGCGATGACAGCCTGCCCACCACCATCGGGCATGTGCACATCAAGCAAAACGACGTCTGGCTTCGTCGCCACAATCCCCGCAATAGCGTCCGCTACCCCACCGGCCTCGCCGACAATATCCACCTGCGCAGAAATCTCCGCACGGACCCCGGCACGGAAAACGGAGTGATCATCGACAAGAAAGACACGAATCATGTCTCCGAGTCTACCGGCATTGTGATGTGGATTTCTGTGCCCTCACCCGGCTCCGTCTTCAGCTCTGCTTTACCGCCCGCGCGCTCCACGCGGCCAAAAATGGAATCGCACAGACCGTGGCGCGAGCCATCCACGTCCTTCGGATCAAAACCAACGCCACGGTCACGCACGAAGATCTCCACGTCACCGAACACCTCGGAATACACATCCACAGTAGATACCTGCGCATGCTTGGCAGCATTTACCATCGCCTCACGTGCAGCCAACACTGCGGCTTGAGTCGCATCAGTGATAGGGGCATCCCCGACCGTCACCGGAGCGATGCGAATACCAAACATGTCCTCCACCTCACCTGCTGCCAGTTCCAGGGCCTGGGTAACGGTACTAGTAGAGGCGGTTTTGCCGTCGAAAAGCCACTGGCGCAGCTCTCGCTCCTGACCGCGAGCCAAACGCGCCACCTCTTGCTCATCGCCGGCACGCTTCTGGATCAACGCCAGTGTTTGCAGCACCGAATCATGCAGCCGCGAAGCGATCTCTGCCCGCTCAGCCGCAACAGTCTTCTCATCCCGCTCCTCCACTACCCGCTGCCACATCCGCAGCAGGAGCGGCACTGCGAGCACCGCCGCGCCCGCGAACGTAATCAACACCGCGGCAAAGGTAGCCCCGAACACCGCGGGGTCAGCCCAATTCACCGCCACTAGGAACACGCCTGCCAACACCAAAGAAACACCGGAGATGATAGAGAACGCGTTCTTAGGCTTAGCCAGAGACTCCACGCCCTGGTCATAGGCGCGCCACACCACCAAGGCACCCACACCAACCACCAAGGCTGGGATCAACGCAGATCCCTCAAAACCGGTGAGCAAAGAAAAACTCAACAAGGCAGCAGCGATACCAACCACCACAAAGCCCATGTTGACGATGCGCGGGGTGGAGGTGTTCTCAGGGATCTCCGCTTCCAGCCCCGGCGGAGTCGGCTTGGTCAGCATCCACGTAGCCATGTAGAACAGCAAGCCCATGCCACCGAACAAGGAAGAAACGAGCAGCGCGAGGCGCACAGTCAGCACATCTACGCCCAGATGCACGGCAAGGCCAGACGCCACGCCGCCAACGACGCGGGTCTTCGGCCGATAAAACTTCGGATACATCATGCGACCAATCATCGCATGACCCTGAGGAAAAGAAATCCGGGTTTCCCCCGATGTTTTCTTTTCCTCGCCACGCCACACTAAGAGTATGAACACACAAGCAATCAATGCCATGTGGGAATCCCGCCCAACACGTATCCCTAGCAGCCAAGGTGGCAACGCTAAGGTCGCAGGTGTCTGCGAAGGTATCGGGGTCCGATACCAGGTCGATCCCACACTCATCCGAATACTCTTCGTAGCGGCCGGTCTAGTTGGCGGTGGCCTCGGAGTCTATCTAGTCGCCTGGCTGATCATGCCTCGCTACTCCATGGAGCTCTCCCCCATTGAAGCGGTACTGAAAAACTCTGGGGAGGAATACCAACACGAGAAAAACACCGGCTGGTGGCTCCTTGCAGCGCTGATAGTCTTCGGTTTTAGTGCTACCAGCGGCAGCGGCGACCTAGTCAGTGGCTCCACACTGGTCTCCCTGGCCCTAGCCTTCGCGGTCTGGTACTACCTGCACTCTAAGCAGCCAGAGACGCCTACCACTCCTTATGCCGACGTGGGGCCGGCAGAAGGTTTCCAAACACCCACCCCACCAGCATGGGACCCACTCGGCGCAGTGCCGGCCCTCTGGGATCTACCCGAACCAGGCCCCGCACCAGCACCTGCCCCTAAAAAGAAGTCGCATGGGTGGCTCTGGATTGGTGGTGCCATTGCGGTGCTCGCCCTCGTTACGGCAGTCACCAATACCGATTTCCACACTTCCGCTAGCAACCTCACCTCAGTAGTTAGCAACGAGTCCCAGCTGCAGGACACCTACGAGAACGGCATCGGCAACCTGACCCTCGATCTCTCTGACCTCGCACCACTAACGGAAAACCGCACCGTGCAGGTAGATAGTGGCATCGGCAATGTGGAAATCCGACTCCCCAAGGAAGTACCAACCAAGCTTGAGTGCGAAACCGGTCTCGGGGATTCAAACTGCACCCCAGGACTACACAACGAAGGCCCTGGCAAGGTACTCACCATCAAGATCGACAGCGGTATCGGACAAGTAACGGTGGATTAGAAAACTACCCCGCCCTTTAAGACACTCCAGCAACCAAAAACCGCTTGGGCATTCTGAGAATGACGATGCCCAAGCGGTTTAGTACACCACTGCTAATCCGATAGCTAGCTGATGTTTACTCCCATTCGATGGTTCCTGGAGGCTTAGAGGTGCAATCCAGCACCACGCGGTTAACGTCAGGTACCTCATTGGTGATGCGGGTGGAAATCTTCTCTAGGACGTCGTAAGGCAGGCGGGTCCAGTCTGCGGTCATTGCATCCTCGGAGGACACTGGGCGCAGCACAATTGGGTGGCCGTAGGTGCGGCCATCGCCTTGGACACCAACGGAACGGACGTCGGCAAGCAGCACAACTGGGCACTGCCAAATCTCATTGTCCAACCCAGCCGCGGTGAGCTCGGTGCGTGCAATCAGGTCTGCAGCGCGCAGAGTTTCGAGGCGCTCCTGGGTCACTTCACCGATAATGCGAATGCCAAGGCCAGGCCCTGGGAATGGCTGGCGGTTAACAATCTCCTCCGGCAAGCCGAGCTCACGACCGACGGCACGGACCTCGTCCTTGAACAGTGCGCGCAGCGGCTCGACGAGCTTGAACTCGACGTCATCGGGCAGCCCGCCCACATTGTGGTGAGACTTGATGTTAGCGGTACCCGCACCACCGCCGGACTCAACCACATCCGGGTACAAGGTACCCTGCACCAAGAAGCCAACTTCCTGCCCCTCAAGTACCGAGGCCACGGCGCGCTCGAAGGAGCGGATAAACTCGGCGCCGATAGCCTTGCGCTTCGCCTCTGGATCAGTCAAACCAGCGAGCTTAGCCAAGAAGGCATCCGCCTCATGCACAGTGACGAGGCGGGCGCCGGTCGCTGCCACGAAGTCAGTCTCTACCTGCTCACGCTCGCCAGCGCGCAGCAGACCATGGTCAACAAAAACACAGGTCAGCCGGTCGCCGATTGCGCGCTGCACCAAAGCCGCTGCCACGGCCGAGTCGACGCCACCAGACAGACCACAAATAGCACGGCCTTCTGGGCCGACCTGCTCACGGACAGCCGCAATCAGCTCCTCCGCGATGTTAGCCGCCGTCCAGTTCTGCTCCAGACCAGCGATCTCGGTGAGGAAACGAACCAGCACTTCCTGGCCATGCGGGCTGTGTAGCACCTCTGGGTGGTACTGCACACCAGCCATACGCTTTTCTACACATTCAAACGCTGCCACTGGCGCGCCCGCGGAAGAAGCGGTGACAGTGAAGCCGGCGGGGGCTTCATGCACTGCATCGCCGTGTGACATCCACACTTTGTGGGTTTGCTCGAAGCCCTCATGCAAGAGACCACCGGAGACAGTCATGTCAGTTCGGCCGTATTCACGGTTGCCGGTGTTGGCCACCGTACCGCCCATTGCGTGGGTCATCGTTTGGAAGCCGTAGCAGATGCCAAAGACAGGCAAACCAAGCTCGAAGATAGCTTCGTCGATCTTGGGAGCGCCCTCCTCATAAACGGAGGAAGGCCCACCGGAGAGGACCAAGGCCAGCGGATCTTTGGCCTTAATCTCTTCGATGGTTGCGGTGTGCGGAATGACCTCGGAGTAGATCCGGGCTTCACGCACGCGGCGCGCAATGAGCTGTGCATATTGGGCGCCGAAGTCGACGACAAGTACTGGGCGTTGAGATTGCGGATTCACGCCCCAAAGTCTATCCCACGTGCACGTGTGGGCGCGATTCACCTTCGACGTATTTTCGGCGCAGAATCTCGTGTACCAAAGCGGCGTTCTGTCCGCGCCCCACAAACAAAGCATTAGTGAGAAATCTTTAGCTACAGAGCCAAACAAGATCAGGGCACAAGCTGCCCCAGTATGCAGTGGGTCAGTACCGTGGTAGCGATTCACAATGAAAAAATGCGTTGAGTACCCGAAGCTTTGATTTGCTCCGAGAACTCAACGCATAATATTGCTAGCCCGGTGAACTAGCGCAGTGCCAGCGAGACCTTTTGGAAGCTCTTCAGGTCCGTGTATCCGCACTTGCCCATCGCGCGCTTAAGGCCGCCCACAAAGTTGAGGTGGCCGAAGGCATCCGTGGATGGCCCATGCAGGACAGTCTCCAAGGACGGCAGCGGTTGCTCTTCGAGGTTTTCTGCCGTAACCACACCACGTGGGAAACGCGGATGAGCGGCAACGGCAGGCCAGTAGTAGCCCTGAGCGGCAGCTTCTGCTGCTTGAGCGAGTGGCGCACCCAGCACTACGGCGTCTGCGCCACAGGCGACGGCCTTCACGACGTCGCCGGAAGACTCAATTTCGCCGTCAGCAATGATGTGCACATAACGGCCACCGGTCTCGTCAAGGTAGTCACGTCGAGCAGCTGCTGCATCAGCGATGGCCGTTGCCATTGGGGTCTCAATGCCAAGCGCATAGGCGTTGGTATTGTCTCCGCCACCGACGATGATGCCTGCCGCTCCGGCGCGCATCAGGTGCATAGCCGTGGTGTAGTCGCCTACCCCACCAGCAATGACGGGCACATCAAGGTTGCCGATGAATTCCTTGAGGTTCAGCGGTTCACCGTCTGCCTGCACATGCTCGGCGGAAATCAGCGTGCCCTGAATGATCAACAGTTCAGCGCCGGCTTTGATCACCACTGGGGCGAGAGCGTGTGCCCGCTGTGGGGAAACCCGCACCGCAACGGTGGCACCAGAGGCACGAACCTCAGCGATGCGCTCAGCAAGCAGTTCTTCGTCCAACGGCGCAGCATGCAGCTGCTGCAGCAGCGCGATCGCCTTGGAATTGAGGATGTCAGTAGAAAGCAGTTCTTCGCCTGCGGCCGCTACCACCTGAGCAATAGTGCCGGCGAGGTCGGCATGCCGTCCCCAGAGACCTTCGGCATTGATGACGCCCATGCCGCCCTGCTTGTCCATCTCGATGATGAACTCCGGAGTCGCTAGCGCGTCCGTCGGGTGGGACATGAATGGGATTTGGAACGTGTAGGCATCAATGTTCCAGGTGGTATCCACATCCTTGGAGGAGCGGGTGCGACGCGAAGGGACGATAGAGATGTCATTTAGGCCGTAGGCGCGGCGGGCCTCGCGGCCCATGCCGATTTCAACAATGTCTCGCATTGGGGGTGTTTCCTAGCGCTGGTAGTAGTTAGGTGCTTCGACGGTCATCTGGATGTCATGAGGATGTGACTCGCGGAGGCCAGCGGCCGTGATCTGGACAAAGCGAGCATTCTGTAGGTCTTCAACAGTTGCGGAACCGGTGTAGCCCATGGCAGCGCGGAGGCCACCAACCAACTGGTGCAGGATGGAATCGATGCTGCCGCGGAATGGCACGCGTCCTTCGATGCCTTCTGGTACGAGCTTTTCTTCGCTCTTAACATCAGCCTGGAAGTAGCGGTCCTTGGAATAGGAACGCTTCTCGCCGGTGAGCCCACGTCCTTGCATCGCGCCAAGCGAGCCCATGCCGCGGTACATCTTGTACTGCTTGCCGTTGACCACTGCGATCTCGCCTGGGGATTCAGCAGTGCCCGCGAGCATCGAGCCGAGCATTACAGTGGAAGCGCCGGCTGCCAGTGCCTTGGCGATATCCCCAGAGAACTGCATGCCGCCATCGGCGATGATAGGAACGCCCGCCTTCTTAGCGACGACTGCGGCCTCCATAATCGCGGTGATCTGCGGAGCACCCACACCTGCAACAACACGGGTGGTGCAGATGGAGCCTGGGCCGATGCCGACCTTTACTGCGTCTGCGCCAGCCTCAATCATCGCCTGAGCAGCGCCACGGGTGGCTAAGTTGCCGCCAACGATCTGTACTTTGTCTCCGAAACCTTGCTTTACCTTGGACACCATCTCAAGTACGCCACGATTGTGGGCATGCGCGGTGTCTACGATGAGCACGTCAGCGCCGGCGTCGACAAGCGCTCCGGCACGCGACCAGGAATCCGCACCCGTGCCGATACCTGCGCCGACGAGCAGTCGACCGGAGCCGTCTTTGGAGGAGTCCGGGTACATCTCGGTCTTTACAAAGTCCTTGACGGTGATCAGACCGACGAGCTTGCCTTGCTTATCGACGATCGGGAGCTTCTCCACCTTGTTGGTGGACAGCAAGCTCAGTGCTTCTTCCTTGGAGACGCCTTCTTCTGCGACGACGAGAGGCATTGGAGTCATGACTTCAGCGACACGACGGCTCATGTCCTGCTCGAAACGCATGTCTCGGTTGGTGCAGATACCGACGAGCTTGCCGTCCATGTCAACGACGGGAAGGCCGGAGATACGGAAGCGAGCGCACAGCGCATCCACTTCACCGATGCTCATGTCCGGGGAGCAAGTGATTGGGTTAGTCACCATGCCGGACTCGGAACGCTTAACAATTTCTACCTGTTCGGCTTGATCGTCGGTAGACAAGTTGCGGTGCAGCACGCCCATGCCGCCTTGCCGAGCCATGGCGATTGCCATGCGGGCTTCGGTGACAGTGTCCATAGCAGCGGACACGATAGGAGTCTTCAGGCGGATCTCCCGCGTCAGCTGACTCGAGGTGTCCACGTCGGATGGGATTACGTTCGACTCGTCCGGGATCAACAGGACATCGTCAAAGGTCAGCCCCACTAGCGCTACCTTGTTTGGATCTTCTCCACCAGTCGCAACTTGATTGTTCATCATAAAGCCCTCCTCAAAGCCGTCAATTGATACCTAGAGTAGTGCTTTGCCGGCATTTAGGGTAAATCGCGGTAAGGTTTGCTCTGTGAACTTTGATGGAATGCCACTCGACCCTTTTGCGGACGACCCAAACGACCCGGCGTCGTTCTTGGAGCCGGACGATGACTTCCCTCCGCTCACAGTTGACGAACGCGCACACGTCCTCGAAGATCTCACCCTGTTGGAGAAGTTTCAGGCGGCTTTGGAGCCACGTGGAGTCCAAGGAATTTTCTTCTTCTGCGAAGATTGTGAGGAACCGCACTACTACAACTGGGAGATCATGAAGGACAACATGCGCTCCTTGCTAAGCGGAGAGCAAAGTCCCGTCCATGAACCCAGCGCGCACCCTGACGTTGATGCGTATGTGCCTTGGGATTACTGCTTAGGTTACTTGGACGGGTTCAACGCTCGTTAAGGCATCGGCCGCGTTGCGGTACCGGTGACCTCGGTCGGCTCACCGGTAGGAGACTTCGTGGTTGTCACCGTGGTAGGTGGCGTCACTGTCCCTGAGGTTTCCGGCGCAGTAGGTGGCTGAACCACGGTAACCGTGACCGTTTCTACCTCAGTCACAATCACTGGTGGCAGCTGGATCACAGGCTCTTTTTCGGTGGTGGTGGCAACGGAGGTCTCTACAGCAACCGAGGTTGCGGTGGTTGGGACACTCTGAGTGACGGTGGTCTCCACCTCGACGATACGTGCTTCGAGCTCATTGATTGCCCGTTGCGTGGATTGGCGATCCTGAGAGTTGACCGCATCCGCGAGTATCCGAGCTTGTTCAAGCACACGCATCGCACCCTCGACATCGCCCTCTGCGTGGCGCTTGTCAACCTCATCCAAGGCACTGGCCAAATCAACCACTGCTGCATGCCCGCCAAATACGGCAGTCTTGGCACCCCACAATGGCGAGGATGGATCCGCATTGTAGATGGCACCACCCGTGCCAGCGAGGAGCACCGTTGCGGCAGCGGCGCCAACTAGGCTGGCCATCCACGGGCTCACCCGACGACGCCGTTGTTTGTCCAGCGAAGCGACGGCTGGAGCCGCTGGCAGAAGCTCATCCAAGGAAGGCGCATTCGGAATCGGTGCGTTGACCTCACGATGCAGTTCCAGCATCATCGCGGCTAGCGGATCGGCTCCGTCGCTAGGATCGACGCCGCGCGAAAGGTCATCGAGAAAGGCGTCGGTGCCGAACAGCTCATGGAACTGTTCGGTGGTGCCTTTCTCATCACGACGATCGGTCATTATTTTTCCTGCCCATCCAATTGCTTCCGGAGCGCCGCCAGTGCTCGATGCTGAGCGACTCGGACGGCTCCCGGGGTGCTTCCTACAATTTCGGCGGTTTCTTCCGCCGAAAGACCAACAAAAACCCGTAGTGTTACGATTTCTCGTGCCTTCTCATTTAATGAATCGAGAAGTTCACGCACTCTGTTACTACCATCGCTGACCAGCGCAAACTCCTCGGGAGTATCGCGGTCTTGTACGGAATCTGGTACTTCATCAGTAGGATTGGAAAGATCTTTAGCAAAACTACGGTGGGCATCTGCCACCTTATTCGACGCAATACCGTATACAAAGGCCATGAACGGCCGTCCGCGATCCACATAGTTGCCAATCGAGGTTGCTACAGCAAGTAGGACTTCCTGCGTAACGTCATCTGCGGTGGGATGCTTGCCACCACTAACGCGGGCACGGGAATACCGCAAAATCGGCGGGTGAATGATCGAGATGACTCGTTGGAGCGCCCGACGATCTCCGTCGGCTGCAAGCGGAACCAGTTCCGCTAGCTCCCGTTCGAAGTCATTCACCTAAATACGCCTTTCGATTCTGATCTCCCATACACATGGGTCCGACAGATCATTGTTACGCGACTTTTAAGAATATTTCACATTTGACTGGCGTCCGACACCAAATTGTGACCAATCAGGCCGATAGGAAAAAGTTCACCTACAGTTAATCTACGCGCATTGCCACTGATAGCGACAAGTTTTTCCCTCCGCAAACCTTGCGTGTCAACTGCAGTTCATCTGTTTCGACACCAGTTGTTTACCCAAGGCGTTCAAGATTCACTGGCGTACCGAAAATTCCAGACACAGGAGGAAGTCCCATGCCGCAGCCTAGCCAGCTTCCAGGCCCGAACGCAGACTTTTGGGATTGGCAGCTTCACGGCTCTTGCCGAGGCGAAGACTCCGCAGTTTTCTTCCACCCAGACGGCGAGCGTGGTCGCGCCCGCACGCAGCGTGAGAACCGCGCAAAGGCGATTTGTCGCGAGTGCCCCGTATTGACCCAATGCCGTCGCCATGCACTCGAAGTTGCCGAGCCTTATGGCATCTGGGGTGGCTTGAGCGAGTCCGAACGTGACATGCTCCTGCGCCCTCGCCGCGGCAACCGTCGCATGGTTGTATAACAAAAAGCCACCCATCGCCTTTTAAAACGATGGGTGGCTTTTGCCGTCACAGCAATTAGTGATGGTGGTGATGCCCAGCTTGCGGAGCTTCCTCCGCTGGCTTTTCGACGACAGATGCTTCCGTCGTCAGCACCATCCGGGCCACCGAAGTAGCGTTCACTACTGCCGAGTGGGTGACCTTCACTGGGTCAATGATGCCCATCTCCAGCAGGTTGCCATACTCGAGCGTCGCAGCGTTGAAACCTTCACCGTTAGGCAGCTCTGCGGTACGTGCAACGACGACTGCGCCGTCGACACCCGCGTTCGCACCAATCCAGTAAGCCGGCTTCACAAGCGCGCGGGATAGTGCGAGCACGCCCACCTTTGCATCGCCTTCAAACTGCTCAGCATAGGATTTCAGCTCTTCAGCGATCTGCACCAGTGCAGAGCCGCCGCCAGCGATGACGCCTTCTTGGGCCGCAGCACGGGCCGCATTGATCGCGTCCTCCACACGAAGCTTGCGTTCGTTCACTTCGGTTTCGGTCGCTGCTCCCACCTTGATGACAGCGATACCACCAGACAATTTGGCGAGGCGTTCCTCAGCCTTTTCTTTGTCCCAGGTGGAATCCGTTGTTTCGATCTCGCGGCGGATTTGCTCACGCCGGTTTTCTACGGCCTCAGCAGTGCCAGCACCGTCGACAATGATGGTCTGATCCTTGGTCACGGTGACGCGACGGGCAGAACCAAACATGCCCAAGTCAGCTTCATTCAGGTTGATGCCGACCTCTGGGTCAATGACGGTAGCAGCGGTAACCACAGCCAGATCATCCATGAAGGCCTTGCGGCGATCACCGAAGTACGGCGACTTCACAGCGACGACCTTGAGAGTCTTGCGAATCGAGTTGACCACGAGCATCTGCAGTGGCTCACCATCAAGGTCTTCCGCGACGATCAATACCTGCTTGCTGGACTCAACGATCTTTTCCAGCACCGGAAGGAAGTCCGGCAGGGAGCTGATCTTGTTGCGAACCAACAAGATCAGCGCATCGTCGAGTACCGCCTGCTGCGTGTCAACGTCAGTGATGAAGTATGGGGACAGGAAGCCCTTGTCAAAGGACACACCCTCAGTGATGTCAAGAACGGTCTCCATCGACTGGGATTCCTCCACAGTGACTACACCGTCTTTGCCAACCTTGTCCATTGCGCCAGCGACCATCTCGCCGATCTCAGGATCGCGGGAGGACACGGTAGCGACGTTGGCAATCTCCGCCGCAGAAGAGACATCGGCAGCACGCTCTTGGAGCAGTGCCACAACCTTTTCTGCACCAGCAGCGATACCGCGGTTGAGCTCAACCGGGTTGGCTCCGGCTGCTACATTGCGCAGGCCTTCTTGAATCAGTGCCTGCGCGAGCAAAGTTGCAGTAGTGGTGCCGTCACCAGCGGTGTCATTGGTCTTCACCGCCACCGACTTCACCAGCTGAGCGCCGAGGTTCTCGAACGGCTCCTCGAGGTCAATTTCGCGGGCGATGGTGACGCCGTCATTAGTGACGGTAGGGCCACCGAACGCCTTGTCTAGAACCACGTTTCGGCCACGTGGGCCGAGGGTTACTTTGACGGCGTCGGCAAGCGCGTCGACGCCAGCCTGGATGCCCTTACGAGCGTCTTCGTCAAATGCGATGAGTTTAGGCATTGGCCCCTACTTTTCAATGACAGCAAGCACGTCACGCTGGGACAGGATGAGGTACTCCTGACCCTGGTACTTGATCTCGGTGCCGCCATACTTGGAGAAGATGACAATGTCGCCTTCCTTGACGTCCATAGGGATGCGGTCACCGTCTTCGTCGAAACGACCAGCGCCCACGGCGATAACAGTTGCCTCCTGTGGCTTCTCCTTGGCGGAGTCTGGAATGACCAGGCCAGACGCAGTGGTGGTTTCAGCCTCGTTGATCTGGACGAGGATCTTATCTTCCAAAGGCTTGATGCTTGCCACGATTAAAGCTCCTTATGAGTATGAGATGTGCCGGTTGCGATGCCTGCACAGCCGTCGTCGCGGGTGAACAACTGTGTTCTAAACAACCTACTGGCACTCTACCCTTAGGAGTGCCAGCTCTCAACACAATAAAAAACCGGCCATCGTTCCTGGCCGGCAGAGCTATTAAGAGTGCAGGTTAATGACGGCATCTCGCCAGAGCTGAAAGTCCTCCGGCTCGTCCGCACGGTAGTTACGAGCCGCGCGAATCCCATGCTCAACCCGTTCAATATCAGCATCGCTAATATCCTCGCCCGCAACGCCTACGAAAATAACAGGGCCACAAATCGCGGTAGTCGGATCGGTATAGAACGCAGAGTTACCAGTGGCAGCTTCATTTCGAGCCATGGAAGCAACCGGGTTAGGCTCCGAACCATCTTCGCGAGCATCTGGCGAATACAGTGCCGCCAACGCAGTCCCATCCTCCTGGAAAGCTACAGAAACACGGTCACTTTCAACACGTCCCAAGAATTGGGCTGCCTGCTCCAGCTCGAATTCGATCTTACGACTAGTCAGATCAGGGTTTACCAAGTAACCGAGGGTCATTTCTTCTCTCCCAATACTTAAAGAGGGGATTGCAATTACTGGATATCATCATACATGGGTTTACCCAATATTTGCGCTCACTTAACTAACTGTTCATTTAGACAAGCGGTACTTCAACCTCGAGCGCAGGATCGCATCCAACAGTCATTGCAGATGCCACCGCACCTTCATGAATTAACTGGGCAGCCAGTGCAGCGATCATGACACCATTATCCGTGCAGTACTTGAAACGAGGCACCCGCAGCTCAATCCCTGCAGAAGCACATCGCCGCGCAGCCAGCTCCCGCAGCCGAGAGTTCGCAGCTACTCCACCGCCAAGCAACAACACCTTCGCACCGGTCTCTTTACACGCGGCTACCGCCTTCTTGGTCAAAGAATCGCACACCGCCTCTTGGAAGGAAGCACACACATCGGCTACAACGATCTGCTCCCCTGACCGTTCTGCAGCCTCGACAAAGCGCGCTACTGCAGTTTTCAAACCTGAAAAGGAAAAGTCGAGAGAATGCGGAATGGCCCGGGGAAACTTGATGTTTGGAGTGCCCTGCTGCGCCAGCTTGTCAATGATCGGGCCACCCGGGTAACCCAGGCCAAGTAGTCGTGAGACTTTGTCGTAGGCCTCGCCGGCGGCGTCGTCAAGCGTCGCACCCAACTCGCGCATGGGCGCACCGACACTGGTGACTTCAAGAAGCTGCGTATGTCCGCCCGAGACCAGCAATGCGATCGCATGTGGAAGAGGCTCGCCCTCCAAGTTCGCCACCGCTACGTGCCCGCCGAGGTGATTCACTCCGTAGAACGGCACCCCCCAAGCAGCCGCATAGGCCTTCGCCGCGCTAGCCCCCACCAACAACGCACCAGCCAGCCCAGGGCCGACGGTGGCCGCAACAACGTCCGGTTTATCAATCCCCGCCTCGGCCAACGCCGCCTGCATCACCGGACGAATGGCCTCCAGGTGCGCACGCGAAGCAATCTCCGGGACCACCCCGCCGAAACGCGCATGCTGCTCCATCGATGAGGCAACCTGGTCTGCAAGCACCGTCATCTGGCCGTCCAGCAACTCAATGATGCCCACTCCGGTCTCATCGCAGGAGGATTCGATTCCAAGAATGATCATTGCTGGGCCTCCCGTTTCATCGTGTACGCATCCGCGCCTGATGGTTGGTAATAATTCTTACGGATTCCAATGTTGCTGAAACCGTACTTTTCATACATTTTGATTGCTGGAACGTTGTCTGTGCGAACCTCAAGAAACACCGGTCCCCGCATAAGGTCAGCAACGTGCATTAATTGATCCATGAGCTGGCCCCCAATCCCCTCGCCTTGGCTAGCAGGATCCACGCCAATGGTATGGATCTCAAACTCGGGATCTTCGTGAGTCCCAAGTAAGCTCAGGCCGGCATAGCCAACCAGTTGGCCTGCGTCTTCAAACCCCACATAGTGATTGTTGGGCTGCTGAAACTCCTGCATGAAGGCAGCTTCTGACCACGGATCATCCCCTGGAAAGAGCAACTGTTCTAGTTCCGCGCAGCGCCGCGCATCTGCCACCTCTAGCTTGCGAATCACAGCTGCACATCCGGGATAGCTGGGCTTTTAGGTTTAGACGCCGGCTCCTTAGCATCAGGACGACGCAGGTAAAGCGGGATCAGGGGCTCAGGAGCCACACTGAAATCTACCAACCCGACCAATGCCACCGGAGTGGGATAAAGATCATGAGTGCCAGCGAGGTGTGTGCGCACCGACTCTGGCATGTTCACTGCATCAAAACCAGCCGTCGAGATGTCCGCATAGGCGCTGACCTCCGGACCTGCAACGCGAGCACCGTCTTCATACCTTGCCCAATACACTTCTTTGCGACGCGCATCGGTACACACCAGTGCCTTTCCAGGAAGCTGAACCCCAATAGCATCGAGGGAACACACTCCGTACACCGGAATGCCTAAAGCATCAGCAAATGCTAGACCGGTGGCCATACCGACGCGCAGGCCGGTGAAAGGCCCGGGCCCAGCGCCGACCACTACGGCGTCCACATCGCTAAATTGCTTAGCAGCCGCACTAAGTGCGCGTTGAGTCGCCGCGACCAATTGTTCATTGTGATCACGGCAGTTTTCGAGAATGCTTTCACCTACCGACTTGCCGTCTTCAACGAGGCCGGTGACAACAGTGGATGTGGAGGTATCAATTGCGAGGACTAGCACGGGCTCTATGCTAGCGCCTGCCACCGCCACGAGACGATCCGCGCCTCAGATTCCGGGTCCTCTGCAACGGCCGTCGTCCGGTCCAGCGAGACGAAAAGATAGTCATCTGCAATCTGCTCGACCAGTCCCCCGCCCCACTCTGCGATTACCACGGCCTGCAAGAGGTCTGTATCCAGGTCAAGTGAGTCGAGGGCACCGCTTGGATCCACGCCGGAATCAAGGAGTCGATAGGCATCCACGTGGACCAGGCTCGGCCCCGTAGAAAGCGAGCGATGTTCACGCGCAATGACGAAGGTTGGGGATGTGACGCGTCCTTTCACGCCAAGGCCACGTGCGATCCCCTGTGTAAGCGTGGTTTTTCCCGCACCGAGCGGGCCATCCAAAATCACCACGTCACCAGCCTCGAGAGCCGCGCCGAGTTGTTCCCCCCAAGCCTGGGTCTGCTCGGGAGTTTCAAAGCGTTCCTCACCGGATGCCGGAAAACTCGACTTCATCACTTTCCTCCCACGTATGTGCGAAGGGTTCGCCCCTTGGGTAGGCAGATTATTTCATAGTTGATGGTGCCGATGGCGTCGGCAAGCTCGGTGGCGTTCATTTCACCGCGCTCGCCTGGTCCGAACAGGATCGCTTCAGCGCCAGGCTCGGTGGTGTCTTGGTCCAACCACACCACGATCTGGTCCATGCAGACACGCCCCACCTGCGGGTAGCGCTTGCCGCCGATGGTGACCTCAAGGTGGCCCTGCGTGGCGCGAGGCAGGCCGTCAGCATAGCCCACCGGAACGACGCAATAGTTGCCGTCGCGGGGTGCCCGCCAGGTCAGGTTGTAAGAGGTGCCTTCACCCTGGGAGATCCGCTTGACCACACTCACTCGCGCCGACCAGGTCATCGCAGGTTTCAGGCCATGGTCCTGCCCTGGCATCGGCTCCAGTCCATAGAGAATCAGTCCTGGGCGAACCATTTGGTAGTGCAAGTCCGGGCGAGTGAGCGTGGCCGGCGAGTTTGAGATGTGGTTGACGGGAATGTCCAGTCCAGCTGCGCGGGCAGCGGCGATGGCGCGCTCGAAGGTGCTGGCTTGCTCGTCGGTAATCGGATTTCCCGGTTCATCCGCGCAGGCTAGGTGGCTAAAAAGCCCGGTGACCGTTGTTTTGGAGCGCTTCAGCAGTTGGAAGACCTCCGCCCAGTGTTCCTCCGGCAGACCAGAACGACGCAGGCCGGTATCGATTTTGATGGCGACGCGGCAATCATAGTCAGCCACGGCCCGCGCATGTGCGAGGGTAGGGACACCAAGCTCGATGCCGCGGTCAATAGCAGCCACAAAATCCTGTTCGGGGGACCAGATCCACGCGAGGATTGGCTGGGTGATGCCTTTCTCCCGCAGGCTCAGGGCTTCCGTGAGCGTGGCCACACCGAATTGATCTGCGCCGTTTTCAGCCATGACCCGCGCTACCTCGACAGCGCCGTGCCCGTAGGCGTCCGCCTTCACCACCGCCATGAGCTGCGCCTGCCCCGCCAAATCCTTAATAATCCGAGTGTTGTGCGCAATGGCGTCGAGGTCAATGGTGGTGGTCAGCAATTCCATGGTTATCAATCGTAGTCAACACCCTAGTGAGCGCTGCAGCTATGTCCCCGGCTGGCGCTGGTCCCCCTAAGCTCGCAGCCGCAAGGCAGTGCAGGCGAACGGCGCTCGCAACCATGCTTATCGACGCCTCAAAAGCGACTCCCTTGGCAATAATCCCTGCTAACACGTCCCCCGATCCGGGCGTAGCCGCCCAGGAACTACCCGCTTCCGCTAAATAGACCTCGTCACTACTTGCGATCACCGTCACTCGCCCTTTGAGCACCACCACAGCATTAAATTCGCGGGCCATGGCCTGCGCGTCGGAAACACGGCCCTTAGGGCTGCGGCCACATAGTCGCTGGAACTCCCCATCATGGGGAGTTAATATGGTGAGGGAATCCCGTTGTTGGAGCAGTTTCTGCAGCTGAGGGTTCCCGGCGAGTTGGGTGAGGGCGTCTGCATCGATGACCACAGGCACGTTGTCTCTCAGGATTTCCGCGAGCATTGGATCACTGGTGCCCGTTCCCGGCCCAGTCACCCACGCGTCGACTTTCCCAGCCAGCGTGGCACCAGCGACCACCTCGGGCTGGGCCTGCAACACGTGGGACGTACAGGGGCCGACATAGCGCACCATCGAAGAGCTAGCGCGCGCAGCGGCCGTGGTACACAGCACCGCAGCTCCGGGATACTGTTCACTTCCCGCGTGGATCCCCACTACCCCAAGGGTGTACTTATGGTCGCTTGGCCCGGGCATCGGCCAGGCTTCCATCCCCGCCGAATATCCCCACGGCCGAGGCAGATACTGATCAATACCAAGGGGCTCCAACACCACCTGCCCACAATGCTCCCACCCCAGGATATGCGCAGGTTTGAGCCCACCGAAGGTCACCGTGCAGCGCGCACTTATCGACGCCCCCAAGGACTCTCCTGTCATCGGGTCGATACCGCTGGGAATATCAACAGCCAAAACTGGATGAGCTCTGGCGCGCTCCGCGGCTTCAGCTGCCACGCCGCGAAGCGCGCCACGCGACCCGATGCCAAGGATGCCGTCAATAATGAGGTCCGGGTTGCTGATTCCACAGACCAACCGGGGATGTTTGATGGCGCCAAGGGCTGGGTGAATGCGCTCCCCTAGCTGCCACACCTCGATAACAACACCGCGTTTTTCCAGCTCCGCGGCGGCGTAGAGGGCATCACCGCCATTGTTCCCGGTTCCAGCCAGCACGAGGACCCTGGAACCGGAAACTTGCCCGCGGATCGACTTGAGCATGCGCGCAGCGCGGATCGAAACAGCGAACGCGGCCCGCCGCATAAGTTTTTCGCCGAGTTGCGCCACGAGGGGCGCTTCTGCGGCTCGGATCTGCTCCGGAGAGTACAGCGGCAGATGTTTTTGGGGAAGCATATTCTCCAATTTAGCGTCGGCGTAGGCCACTACGGCGGTACATCAACTCAAATAGCTTCTCGGACGCGTCAGGAAGACTGGGCGCACATGCCAGCTAGGCATGTGCGCCCAGGTTCAGAATTAGGCAGCGACGGCAGCATGAAATAGCTCACTTCGTTTCTGCTGATTTCTACAAAATTACGTTTGCAACCAAATAGAGGCATCCTAGGAAAACTAAATGCGAAGTGGATGGAACTAATCGCTGGTTATGCTCTAGGACGCTTCTATTACCCAGAGAGCTACGCAAAAGGGGCTGACTTGCCGTCGGACAAGCGCAGGCACTAAAAACCGCCCCTGGAACGCACACGGCATAAACAGGGGCGGCCCAACAGGAGCAATTACTCCACGGTCACAGACTTAGCCAGGTTGCGAGGCTTATCAATATCCTCGTTGCCGCACTGGCGGGCGATCTCTGCTGCGAGGAACTGCAGCGGCACGGTAGCCAGCAGTGGCTGCATGATCGTGGAGGACTGTGGGATGCGGATCAGCCAGTTTGCGAATGGCTCCACGGCATCATCGCCCTCTTCAGCAATAACGATGGTCTTCGCGCCACGGGCACGGATCTCCTGAATGTTGGAGACGATCTTGGAGTGCAAGACCTTCACTCCACGAGGGGACGGCACGACGACGACAACCGGCAGGTCATCCTCGATCAGGGCGATCGGGCCGTGCTTGAGCTCACCAGCGGCGAAGCCTTCAGCGTGAATGTAGGCCAGCTCCTTGAGCTTCAGAGCGCCTTCCAACGCGACTGGGAAGCCTACGCCACGTCCAAGGAAAAGCATGGTCTGGATTGCTCCGAGGGTACGGGCGATCTCCATAACCTGGTCTTCGCATCCCAGGACCTCAGAAATCTTGTTTGGGATAGCCTCGAGGTTCTCCCAGATCTCCTTGATTTCATCGGGGTACTTAGTGCCCTTGGCCTGAGCTAGCGCCAAGCCGACAATGTAATTCGCGGCCACCTGCGCCAAGAATGCCTTAGTGGAGGCAACGCCGATTTCTGGTCCAGCGTGAGTGTACAAAACAGCGTCGGATTCGCGTGGGATCTGAGAGCCGTTGGTGTTACAGACAGCCAGCACCTTTGCGCCCTGTGTCTTTGCGTGACGCACGGCTTCCAGGGTGTCAGCGGTCTCACCCGACTGAGATACCGCGACAACAAGGGTGTTGGCATCCAGTACTGGGTCGCGGTAGCGGAATTCAGAGGCAACCTCAATCTCAACCGGGATACGTACCCAGTGCTCGATTGCGTACTTAGCCAGCAAACCGGAGTGGTATGCAGAGCCACAGGCGACGACGAAGACCTTGTTGATGGACTTCAGATCACGCTCGGAAATGTTGTCTTCGTCGAGAACTACGCGACCGTCAACGAAGTGTCCAACAAGGGTGTCACGTACAGCATCTGGCTGCTCGAAGATTTCCTTCATCATGAAGGAGTCATAGCCGCCTTTTTCTGCGGCAGCGAGATCCCAGTCAATGGTGAACTGCTTGCCTTCGGCCGGGGTGCCGTCGAAGTTGAGAATCTCGTGGCTGTCAGCGGTGATGATGACAACGCTGTCCTGGCCGAGCTCGATGGCTTCCTTGGTGTGCTCGATGAATGCGGCAACGTCGGAACCGAGGAACATTTCCCCCTCGCCCACGCCAACGATCAGCGGGGTGGAACGGCGAGCAGCGATCACGGTACCCGCATGGTCGGCGTGGGTGAACAGCAGCGTGAATGCGCCCTCGAGGCGGTTCAGAACTTTCATGGCGGATGCCTTGAAGTCGCCCGCGGTTTCCCCTTCGTTGTAAGCCAGCGCCAACAAGTGGGTGGCCACTTCGGAGTCGGTCTCTGACTTCAGTTCAATCCCCTGTGCTTCTAATTCAGCACGCAGAGGGGAAAAGTTCTCAATGATGCCGTTGTGGACAATTGCCACCTTGTTATCGAAAGAGACATGCGGGTGCGCATTCTGGTCGGTTGGACGACCATGGGTTGCCCACCGGGTGTGACCAATCGCAGTAGTGCCGGAAAGAGTTTCCTTCCCAACTTCACTAATCTTGTCCTCAAGGTTGGCAAGCTTGCCTGCACGCTTAACGACGTTGATAGCACCGCTACCATCGGCCACGGCTACTCCCGAAGAGTCATAGCCACGGTATTCCATTCGACGTAGCGCCTCGACAGCTACGGATAGACCCTGTTGATTTCCTACATATCCTACGATTCCACACATGCGGTCTATTTTAGGGGTAAAAGCGCTCACTAGCGTTAGTCAACCGCAATAAAAAATTCGGCTAGCTATTGAATTTCAGCAATTTGACAGTGCTTTGACGCAGTTTTGTCTCATGTTTGCCTCATGGCAGCGACATCTCAGGTGGAAGTTTCCACTATCCTTGGGGATTGTGGCTGAGAAACTGAACAAACACCTAAGCAAACTTTCCTCCCGAGGACCGCACCGCGTTCTGGTCGGCGATCTTGAATATGCCGGCTTGCCGGGCAAGATTTACACCCCGGCTGAGGGTAACGGACTGCCCGCAGTAGCATTCGGGCACGACTGGTCAACGGACATCAAGCGTTACCATGCGACGCTGCGTCACTTGGCCTCTTGGGGCATCGTGGTAGCCGCACCAAGCACCGAGTCGGGTGTATTGCCTAATCACCGCGGTTTTGCCTCGGACCTTGAAACTGCCCTGCAGATTCTCACGGGTGTCAAACTCGGCACTGGCAATATTTCTGTTGCTCCCGGAAAAATCGGCCTCGTGGGACACGGTATGGGCGCTGGTTGCGCCATCCTGGCAGCCGCAGGCCGCGACCATTTGAATGCGGTAGCTGCGCTGTACCCGTCGGTAACTTCACCATCCAATGAGGAAGCCGCCCGCAATGTGTCCACTCCAGGCTTTATCCTCGGTGAGCCTGACCGCGATTTTGTAGCCACCGGCAATCCGGTCCAGGTAGCAGCAAACTGGGCAGGTTCCTGCATTTACCGTGAGATTGATGGCGCGACCCAAGAGGGTTTCACCGAGTTCTCACTGGGGCGAATGGCACTTGGACTCGGCCGACCACAAGGCACAGCGCAACAGATCGCCCGTGGCCTCCTGACTGGGTTCCTGCTCCACCGCCTTGATAACCAGAACAAATACTCTGCGTTCTCGGACGCTACTGCGACCGCCAAAAAGGTAACTGGTTTCGACGCCTCGGGGGTTCGACTCAAGGTGGCAGAGTCCGCTCGTTAGTAGCGCGGTCTTCTCAGCACTGACTGCACCGCAGCAGTACGCTCCTGTCTAGGGCGTCGCTGCGGTGTTTCGTTTTTCGACGCCCGTTCCTGAGCACGCATGCTCACGCGTTGCGACTTCTCTAATTCAGTTTCGAACTCCGTCATGCGCTGAGCGGCGCGGGCACGAAAACGATCCATCACGACATCAAAGTCGGGTTTCACCACGCACCCACCTTCCTGGCCTGGCCAGTGCTTCCGACACCGCTACCGACTAGTTCTGGTGCCGGGGCTGGCTCAGGGGCATTCTGTTTCGGCGGTGGCGGTGGCTCAGGAACGTTCTGCTTCGGCGGTGGCGGTGGCTCAGGAACGTTCTGCTTCGGCGGTGGCGGTGGCTCAGGGACATTCTGTTTCGGCGGTGGCGGTGGCTCAGGGACATTCTGTTTCGGCGGTGGCGGTGGTTCAACTGGGGCAGATGGCGCCGGTTCCGGTGCGGGCTCCGGGACTGGAGGCTCTGGAACTTGTAGGAACTCTTCAGCTGCCATTACGATCGCCCCGATCACGGCAACAACAACGCCAATACCCAAGACAGCGGTGAGTCCGCTCATCGCATCTGAAGATTCGCAGGTGTCTTCAGGTTTGTCTTCACATTCCGATTCCGGCTCCTCCGGGCAGGCGTCTACCGCAGGCTTCTTTACCGGTTCCTCTGGGCAGTCTTGGGTCACCGGCTTAGTTACCGGCGGCGCAGGCTTCTTTACGGGTTCCTCCGGGCAGTCTTGGGTCACCGGCTTAGTTACCGGCGGCGCAGGCTTCCTTACCGGTTCCTCCGGGCAGTCCTGGGTCACCGGCTTAGTTACCGGCGGCGCAGGCTTCCTTACCGGTTCCTCCGGGCAGTCCTGGGTCACCGGCTTAGTTACCGGCGGCGCAGGCTGCGGAGAGGGTTCTACTGGTGCAGGTGCTGGCGAGCTTGGAGTAGGTGCGGGAGTCGGGGCCGGTGCGGCACCTCCCCCACCTCCAGTTGAGGTTGCCGGGGCCGTAGGCATTGCCGGTGTACTTTCGCATTCTTGCGCTGGTGGAGCCGCTGGCGGTGCGTCACAAGCAGCAGGAAGCGGGGTGCACTCTGTATTGCAGATCTGTGCACCACACTCCAGGATCTGGTTGAAAATGTCCGCTATGCAGCGGTCACGATCGTTGGAGATGCCGACCACGCTGGACGCACATTCGTTGATTAGTCCATCCGCACTGCGCAAAACTCCTTCATACTCATCCGGAAATTTCGTCTTATCGATTGTTGCCAGCAAGGCACATAGTTGCTGGATTTGGCTCTTGGTCGAATCGCAGACCATTTCGTTGGCTTGGGAAGATTCAGCAGTGACCTTGTCAATGGACTCGGCCGCTTCGGACACGGAGTTGCTCAGCTCAGTGTTTTGTTCGTCGTTTTCGAACCACTCCTGAGCTTTACTCCAGATTTCATCGATGATGAGCCCGGAGATCACACCCATCAGCATGCCACCCAGCTGCTTTAGCAACCCCTTGCCCTTTATGGAATCCGGTTTGCCACCACCGACGAGGTCATCTGCTGATTCACGCAGCACATCCGTATCCAGCCCTTTGGTGCTTTCGATTGCATCTTTGACCTGCTCTGGGGGCTGTGCTGGCCCTTTCCAGTCGCCGCCGGCGGCGTTGCGGAGTGCCTCAACGGCGTCGTCGTAAAGCGAGGCGGCAGCGTCTGTGCCCTTTTTCTTCTTCGCCATTACTTGCCCTCCACACCGATGCCAGCGATGACTGTGGCGCCAGCTTGATCGGCCTTGGCCATGTGTTCCACCTCTGCGAGCGCCGAGTTAGCGACCATGTTCGTGCGCAGCATGCGATCCAAATTGGCTGCGTGTAAGGACCGGAACATTTCGTCTAATGCAGCCCCATGCGCAGCGAAGTCACGCCCGGCTGCGGAAATCGCGAAGGATGGCGAAACGCTGCGCTGCTTTGCTATTTCCTGCTCGGTTCCTGCGATTAGATCGCCGATCATTTTCGAAGTTTGCCCGACATCCAGGCTCAAATTGAACACAAAAATCCCCCTTGTGAACTGTCAAAAAGTGAAAACCCCTTCACTAGTTTTGACTGACACAAGGGGGCAAATGGTTCCCTATCCCGGGAAACTTTTGTTAAACCGCAGCTACAACTGCCGCAAGCTGACCGGCAATCCGAACTGCCGTATCGGCATCGGCTGCTTCGACCATGACTCGGAAGATTTCCTCAGTTCCGGATGCGCGCAAGAGCACGCGGCCGGTCTCACCCAACTCCTGTTCTGCTTCCTGGATGGCAGCAATGACACGAGGATCGCCCTCGATAACCGATTTGTCAGTGACAGGGACATTGATGAGCTTCTGTGGCAACACAGTCATTGCGGTGGCTAGTTCCTTCAGCGACTGCTTCTTCTCCGCCATACGAGCCATCAGGCACAATCCTGTGAGAGTGCCATCACCGGTGGTGCCGTAATCAGGAATGACAACGTGGCCGGACTGTTCGCCACCCAGGGAGAAATTGTTTTCCCGCAGCTCTTCCAAGACGTAGCGGTCGCCCACCTTCGTCGTCTTGACCTCAATTCCGGCTTCCTTCATAGCAAGCATGAGACCAAGATTGGACATCACGGTAGCAACCAAGGTGTTCTTGCGCAGCTCGTTGTTTTCCTTCATTGCCAGGGCAATGATCGCCATAATCTGGTCACCGTCTACCACGGTTCCTTCTGCATCGACTGCGAGGCAACGGTCTGCGTCACCGTCGTGAGAAAGGCCGAGGTCAGCGCCGTGCTTTACGACGGCCTGGCGGACCTGCTCAATGTGAGTAGAGCCGCAGCTATCGTTGATGTTGTAGGCGTTTGGCTTGTCATGAATCGCGATGACCTCAGCGCCAGCTGCGCCATAAGCCATCGGAGCTACCTCATAGGCTGCGCCATTGGCACAGTCGACCACGACCTTGATGCCTTTCAGGTCAGTCTTGATCGCAGAGGCCAAGTGGCTCAGGTAACGTTCCCGCGCATCCGGAGCTTCTTCAATGACGCGTCCGACGCCATGACCGGTAGGGCCTTGGTCGCTCATCGAGTTCATGACGGCTTCGATTTCATCCTCAACCTCGTCGGCAAGCTTGTGCCCGCCGGAGGCGAAGAACTTAATACCGTTATCGGGCATTGGGTTATGGCTGGCCGAGATCATGACACCCATATCGGCACCATAGTCATCGGTGAGATAAGCAACAGCTGGCGTCGGAAGTACTCCCACTCGGAGTACGTCGACACCGCGTGAGGCCATACCTGCAGCCAGTGCTGCGGCCAGCATCTCACCAGAGACACGCGGGTCACGGCCAACAACAGCAGTTGGACGGCGCTTTGAGGTGCGGTTTTCCTTCGTAAGCACTTCCGCTGCAGCTTGCCCAAGGCGGAGAGCGAGGTTGACAGTCAGGGTTTCATTCGCGAGTCCGCGGACGCCATCGGTACCAAATAGTCGAGTCATACTTTCCATTATGCAGATCTGCCCTAAGAAAACTGCCCAAGAACTGAAGAATTATGAGGTGTGGCAGCCCAAAACCCACTTCCTAGACCGCCCCTTCGGCGCGAAAATGAGACGTGCATCGGAGCCATCCCACAGCTTCAGCGCACCTTTTGATAACAATCCAGTCACGCCCAACCGGAAATTATGCACCACTGCGTAAGCTTCCAGCCAGCCAAAACCTCGCCTTATAGATAGTGTCTGCCAACAAGGCGCGACGGCACATATATGCCTCACCGCATGTTATGCACAACCCCCCAGAAAGCAATGGTTGCGCAATATGTGTCCCACATCATAGTTTTGCCTTCATGAGTGAAACAACACTATCTAAGGTGGGGATTTGGCAAAGTTAGTACGAAAGAAGTCTCCTCGAGGAGACGCGGCGTACGACCCATTCGCCGTAGAATCTGAAGGCCTCGAACAGGGGCTTTCTGGTAGACAACTTCAAATGATCGCCATCGGCTCTGCCATGGGAACCGGACTGTTCCTCGGCACCGGTGGCCGACTAGAGCAAGCGGGCCCTTCACTCGCAATCCTCTATCTGATCTGCGGATTCATCGGCTACCTGATCTTGCGTTCCCTGGGTGAACTCATCGTGCATCGCCCATCTTCTGGCTCTTTCGTATCCTATAGCCGAGAGTTTTTCGGGGAGAAGGCCGCCTATGCCACCGGCTGGCTGTACTGGTTCAACTGGGCAATGACAGCCGTCGCGGATGCCACCGCAATCGCCATCTATTTCCGCTGGTTTGGACAGTATTCGCAGTGGATCAACAACGTCCCGCAATGGCTCTCCGCCCTCTTAGTAGTCCTTGCAGTACTGGCGTTGAACCTGGTCTCCGTGAAGCTATTCGGCGAACTAGAATACTGGTTTTCTATCGTCAAAATTGCGGCGCTAGTCATCTTCTTGCTGGTAGGAAGCTACTTCGTTCTTTTTGGATCTCCGAATGGCACCAATCCGGGATTCCATTTGATCGCCGACAACGGCGGCTTCTTTCCCAACGGCCTCATCCCAGCAATGATCGTGGTGCAGGGAGTGGTTTTTGCCTACGCAGGTATTGAACTGGTGGGCACCACCTCAGGAGAAACTAAAGATGCGGAACGAGCAATTCCACGTGCCATCAACGCCGTAATGCTGCGCATCGCAGTGTTCTACTTCGGCTCGGTACTACTGCTGTGCATGCTGCTGCCCTACACTGCGTACTCCGCAGACGAGTCTCCCTTTGTAACGTTCTTCGCTTCCATCGGCGTCGACGCTGCGGCACCCCTGACACAGCTAGTGGTGATCACGGCGGCCTTTTCCTCGATGAACGCGGGAATGTACTCCACGGGACGAATCTTGCATTCAATGGCGCTGACCGGTTGCGCACCAAAAATCGCCGGTAAATTGACCCGGAAAGGCGTGCCCTTCGGCGGCATACTACTGACAACGATCGTGGCCCTATTTGGTGTAGTCCTGAACTACGTGGTGCCAAGCCAGGCATTTGAAATCGTCCTGAATCTCGCCGCCCTTGGCACCATGGCCGGCTGGGCCGCCATCACACTCAGCCACATGAAGTTTGTCGCTATGACCAAGAAGGGGCTGTATGAACGCCCGCATTACCGGGCACACCTGACCCCCTTCACCAACTATCTCACGCTTGCCTTCCTCGCCTGCGTCATCGTGTTGATGGCTTTTGACTACCCGATCGGGACGTGGACACTAGCTGCTTCCCTACTGTTCTGGCCTGCGCTGGCAATCGGTTGGAGATTCGTGCGCAAACGCGTGGCAGAGGTCAAGGATGAACATCTCACTGCGAAAGCCGAAGCACTCGGCGTCGACAAGGCGGAGGTTACCCTGCACCCCGCTGAAGAAAACTAACCCCACCAGGTGAAAGGACAACAATGACTCAGTTTGTAGACGTAGCCAACATGGTTCGTTGGATCCAGCGCGAAGGCGTGGAAAAGATCATCAGCAACATGGTGGACTACTTGGAACATGACTTCGCCCAATGGCAACGCTTCGACAAAACCCCGCGCGTTGCCAGCCACACCCCCTTCGGTGTCATCGAGCTGATGCCAACCTCAAACGGCGAGGAATACTCCTTCAAATACGTCAACGGTCACCCAAGCAACCCAGAACGCGGATTCCAGACGGTCACTGCGTTCGGGGTGCTTGCCGACGTCGATAATGGCTACCCCACCTTTGAAGCTGAAATGACCCTGCTCACAGCACTGCGCACTGCGGCGGTGTCCGCGATGGTCGCCAAAAGGCTAGCTCGCCCAGAATCCACCACCATGGCCCTCATCGGAGCGGGTTCCCAATCTGAATTCCAGTCCTTGGCATTCCGCGGCGTGCTCGGCATCGAAGAACTGCGCGTCTATGACATCGACTCCGCGGCGACCGAGAAGCTACGCGGAAACCTTGAGCCGCTAGGCTTCCGGATTCATGCTGCCACTAGCGCCACTGAAGCCGTCCAGGGCGCTGACATCATCACTGTATGCACCGCCGACAAGGCTCACAACACTGTGCTCCACTCTGCAGACGTCCGGCCCGGAGTGCACTTGAACGCTATCGGTGGCGACTGTCCTGGGAAGACCGAGCTGGAGGCTGAGATCCTCACCCGCGGCGATGTTTTCGTGGAATTCACCCCACAGACCCGAATCGAAGGTGAGATTCAACAGATGGCACCGGATTTCCCAGTCGTCGAGTTTTGGGAGGTACTCCTTAATCGGAAACCAGGGCGTATCTCAGCCGAACAGATCACGATCTTCGATTCCGTAGGTTTTGCCATCTCAGACTTTTCAGCGCTGCGCTACCTCCGCGATGCCACTGCTGGAACCGACCTACAACAGTCCCTAGACCTGGTTGCTGACCCCGACGATCCGAAAGACCTTTTCGGTATGGTGGGCGCCAGCTTGCCCGTAGCCTGAACCGCCTTCACCCCTAGCAACTCAGACCACAGAAAGTGTCCTCATGACCGAGCCATTATCCAACGTCATCCACCGTGCCGAGCAGCAAGCAACCAAGTGGCAAAACGAAACACACAACGACAACGCAGTGGCAGACATGGTCCGCCATGACGGTGGCATTGACTTCACGATGCGATTTGTCGACCGCGTCGCACGCCCAGCTGATAACGCAGCTGCCGCCAAGGCTCTCGGAGATATGCCCACCCCGCCCGGCTTCATTCAGGGAGCTGACCGCCTCCTGTTCCAGGTTGGAACCAAAATTGCACCACTGCTGCCGGCAGTGGTCATTCCCGCCGCCAAGGCGCGCTTTCGCCAGCTAGTAGGAAACCTGATCCTCAACGCCGACGGGCCTGCGCTCGAGAAGCTGCTCACAGAAGCCAACGAGCAGGGGATCCAGCTAAACCTCAACCTACTGGGCGAAGCTGTTTTGGGCGAGAAGGAATCGGACAAGAGACTGCGCGACACAATTGAGCTGATTCGCAACCCGCAGGTGTCCTACGTTTCGATCAAGGCCTCCTCCATCGCCGCGCAACTCAACCCATGGGACATGGAAGGCAACCTGGACTTGCTCAAGGAGCGACTCCGTCCGCTGTACCGCGAGGCACGGGATAACGAGGTATTCGTCAACCTCGATATGGAAGAGTACAAGGACCTTCGCCTCACTGTGCGCCTGTTCACCGAACTGCTGGCAGAGGAAGAGTTCGGCAACTACGAGGCCGGGATCGTGTTGCAGGCCTACCTACCGGACTCGTTCCACGCACTCGAGGAAGTTGCCGCCTTTGCTAAACAGCGCTTCGAACAGCGTCGCAGCTCAGATGGCACTGGGCCGAACATTAAGATTCGCCTGGTTAAGGGCGCTAACCTCTCCATGGAACGAGTGGAAGCGGAGCTGCATGACTGGGAGCAGGCTCCCTATGCCACCAAGCACGAGGTAGATGCCAACTACTACCGCCTACTGGACTACATTCTGCAACCAGAATTCGCGGACTGCGTGCGCGTCGGCGTAGCCAGCCACAATCTCTTCAGCATTGCTTTCGCACGCGAGCTCGCCGCAGAACGCGGTGTCGAACGCCAAATCGACCTGGAAATGCTTCAAGGCATGGCACCGGCTATTGGCGAGGAAATCCTGTACACCCCCGTGGTTCGTGCCGAGGACTTTGATGTGGCGGTCTCCTACCTGGTACGCCGCCTAGAGGAAAACAGCTCCGCCGAGAACTTCCTTCATGCCCAAGCTGTGGGCGATACAGACGGGCAGCGGCAGGCCTTTCTCGCTGCTGTGGCGGACCGTTGGCAGGTTTCAGACCGACCTCGCCGCACCCAGGACCGCAACACCGAAGAAGGAGCGCGCTACTCTCGGGGTGACTTCCGCAATGAACCAGATACCGATCCGACGCTGCGCGCAAATCGAGACTGGGCATTGCGTCACCTCGCAGCAGCTCCAGGACCCTGTATCTCCCCCCTGGTCACTGACCCCACAGAGATTGACCGCGCGGTGTCCCGCGCGAAGCAGGCCCGCACCCCAGAAAACAGGCTTGAGCTGCTCCACAATGCGGCTGATGCGCTGGCCCGCCACCGCGGCGACCTGATCGCCGTCATGGCGCATGAGGCGGGCAAAACTGTCGATCAGTCAGACCCGGAAATCTCCGAAGCGATCGACTTTGCCACCTATTATGCGCACTGTGGCGCGGAACTCGACGAACGCTTCACTCCCTATGATGTCGTGGTGATCACTCCGCCGTGGAATTTCCCAGTCGCCATCCCGATGGGTGGCGTATTCGCCGCAATCGCGGCCGGCGCGCGGGTCATTCTCAAGCCCGCGCCGCAGACGCTACGCTGCGCCGAGGTTGCGGTGGCAGCCTTGCGAGAAGCCGGCATCTCCGAGGACCTGCTGCAACTGGTCAATGCAAATGAAGCGGAAGCGGGCAAGCGCCTGATTTCCCACGAAGACGTTGATGCGGTGGTCCTCACCGGCGCTTCCGATACCGCCAAACTCTTCCGTTCCTGGCGACCAGAGATGAAGTTGTACGCGGAAACCTCCGGTAAGAACGCGATGGTCATTACGCCGCACGCCGACCCAGATCTGGCCGTCGCGGACGCCTACAAATCCGCGTTCGGTCACTCCGGCCAGAAGTGTTCCGCGGCCTCGCTGCTGATCTTGGTCGGCGATTGCGGTCGCTTTAAGAATCAGCTTATCGACGCCGTGTCCACCCTCCGTGTCGGCCGCGGCACCGACATCTCTACCACCATGAACGGTCTCATCGGTGCTCCAGACGACAAGCTAAAACGCGGCCTCACCCAGCTCGAACCGGGGGAATCCTGGCTCCTCGAGCCACAGGAAATCGAGCCAGATCTCTGGACACCAGGCATTCGAGACAATGTCCAACCCGGGTCTTGGTTCCACACCACCGAGTGCTTCGGTCCCGTCACCGGCATCATGTACGCCTCCTGCTTAGAAGAGGCCATCGAATGGCAGAACTCTACCGGATTCGGGCTTACCGGAGGACTGCATTCCCTGGATGAAGAAGAGATCGAGTATTGGCGAGGTCACGTCGAAGTAGGCAACGCTTACATCAACCGTGGTATCACCGGCGCCATCGTGCAGCGCCAGTCCTTCGGCGGCTGGAAGAACTCAGCCATTGGCCCCGGAGCCAAGGCCGGTGGCCCAAACTATGTCACTCAGTTTGGTACGTGGGAAGACATCGACTCCGCAGCAGATGCCACGCTCAGCCCAGAGATCTCCCGGAAGCTACAGGCCAGCAACCTCAGTGCGGAGGACGCCGCCTGGGTAACCCTAGCTGCGAAGTCGGACGCGCACGCCTGGGCAACGGAGTTCAGCCTGGAGCACGATCGCTCTGCCCTGCGCTGCGAGTCCAACGTATTCCGCTACGTGCCGGCTCCTGAGTACCTCTACTATGCTGCAGAGCTTTCTCCGCGCGAGGAACTACGACTGGAAATCATGAGCATGCTCACCGGGGTGCCGCTACGACGCCTCAGCACATGGGAGCTGCCGGCGTCGTCACGCGTGCGTGTTTTTGGCGAGGCACCTGCCGAGCTGCACCGTGCGGCCGCCGAGACGGGCTCGTTCCTCACCGAAGGGCCGCTGCTTGCCGACGGCCGTCGCGAGCTCCTCGGCTTCCTGCAGGAGCAAGCCGTGTCCCAGACGATGCACCGTTTCGGTGTGATTCTGGATTAAGCGCTACTACCGACATGCTTAACCGCCGCCCTTTGAGAATTTTCTCGGGTCGGCGGTTTCGTGTCTGAGCTTTCGGGGTTATCGCGATTCTGTTCGCCCTACAACGGCAAACGCCGCTCCTGCATGAAGCAGAAGCGGCGTAGCGCGAAGCGAAAAGTGATTAACGCTTGGAGTACTGAGGTGCGCGACGGGCCTTGTGCAGACCAGCCTTCTTGCGCTCAACGGCACGAGCGTCACGAGTGAGGAAGCCAGCCTTCTTCAGGACTGCACGATCAGCTGGGTTGTACGCGATGAGCGCACGAGCGATCGCGAGGCGCATAGCGCCAGCCTGGCCGGTTGGGCCGCCACCAGTGAGGTTAGCGATGATGTCGAACTGGCCTTCACGGTCGATGAGGACCAGTGGAGCCTTGATCAGCTGCTGGTGCAGCTTGTTCGGGAAGTACTCTTCCAGGGTGCGACCGTTGCAGAGGAACTGGCCGGAGCCAGCAACCATGCGGACGCGAACGATGGCGCGCTTACGGCGACCAACGGTCTGGATTGGGCCGTCCATCTCGATAGGAGCAGCCGGAGCAGCTTCTTCAGTGGCCTCAGGAGCAATTGCGTCACCAATGGTGTTGGTGAACTCTTCGGTAGCAGCGGTTGCAGCAGCGATGTCTGCAGCGTCAGCCTGAAGATCCTGGTTCTCGGTTACGTTCTGTTCGGTCATTACTGTGCCACCTGCTTGATTTCGAAGGTCTCTGGCTTCTGAGCAGCGTATGGGTGCTCGGAGCCGGCGAAAACGTGCAGCTTCTTTACGGAAGCGCGGGTCAGCTTATTGTGCGGCATCATGCCCTCGATAGCTTCGAAGACGACGCGCTCTGGGTGCAGTTCCAAAGAACGACCAAGGGTCATGCTAGTCAGGCCACCTGGGTAACCGGAGTGGCGGTAACGGAACTCGGTGTCGCGCTTGTTGGAAGAGATGTGCACCTTGTCAGCGTTGATGACGATGACGTTGTCACCGCAGTCAACGTTAGGAGCGAAGTATGGCTTGTGCTTGCCGCGCAAAAGGTCAGCTGCCGTAACAGCCAGGCGACCCAGCACCACGTCAGTGGCGTCGATGACGTACCACTTGCGGGTAATGTCACCGCTCTTAGGGTGGAAAGTAGACAAAATGACTCCTTATAAGTCTGTCTAGTAACTGCCAGCCAATCCGCGCGCGCATTCAAGCTGATTCGGCGGCCGGTGGAGACCCGAACAGTTGATGTCCCCAAACGGAGACTGCACACACAGACACACAAGCATAAAGCATGTGAGGAGCGAAATGAAAATCGCACCTTCTGGAGCAGCATTAGCTCTCTTGGCTACGTCCGAGGTAGGCCACTGTAACCCAAATAGACTGCTAGGCGCTATGACGAGTTATGTTCAGCATTGAGTTAGAACAGAACAAAAACAGAATAGGAAAACGCCCCGCGCTCATCCCATCTTCACTTCGCCTTCCACAACGAGGAGAAGATGAAAATCCAGAGCGCGCGGCGCCAATAGATGCACAGCGAGCGTATCCAGTGCGTACTGCGAAGTTCCGCTAACACGGAAACAAGTGGTGTACTGAGTTTTAGCCCCAGCTAGCTGCGGCCATTCGGTTGATCTCGCTCATGCGATCATTACCGTCTCGGACAGTGTTGGAGATTGTAGCCAGAATCGTGTTGAGCTCAGCGGCAGAGCGATCCCACTTGGCCTGGGCCTCGTTATAGGCTGCTGCCTAATCTAGCGGTTATCTCCAGATAGAAAAGTGTGTTCTACCTGCACATTCCCCCGGTATCTAGGAGATTACACCATGAAAACGGCAACCGATGAGCGCCACGCCCGCGCTGAAAACACCGCTCCCCACAGCAGCGCTGAGGTGTTTGAACAACAGATCCGCTCTAGCATGAGCCGGGTATTCGAGCTGTTGCCTGAGCTATTGCCGCCCTCTGATCAGTTATACAAGGCTGATGTTCAAGAAGCCGCCGACCCTAAAAGCATCACTAACGCGGTAGTCAGGCGTATCGCGTCCCAGCAGACCTCAACAGGAATCGACACCGAACGAGAGCTAGCGGCTATTCCCCACTTCGCTTACGCATGCGTTGAGGATCACAAGGTATTCCTAGTCTGTGACCTGGATATTTTCCTTGTTGACACCGCACTTTCCGATGTCTGGGGAGTTGTTGCCGCCAACAATCTAGTGCCCGTCTCAGTCCGTGCAAGGGCCTCGCAGGACTACCTCAGCTGTGCTGAGCTGTGCATCTGGTTTGACCGTCCCTAGCGCCACACAATGCGCTAGTGGAGTGGCCACCGCCCCGTGTTCGATGCCGGGGAGCGCACAGGATCTACGGATCTTCCACGCTTGGGTGCAGCGTGTCTAATGCACCCGTCATTATCCACTACGCCTACCAGCGGTACAGGAACCGCTAACGCACCCTAGGCAGGTGCCGTCGCTTCAGGTAGTCCGACGTTAACCGACTACCGGCGCGTAAACGTGGTTCACGTAAGAAGCAGGGCTATCGCGCCCCCTTGCCACCTCGTTGTGTGGTAGCTCCATACAAAGGCCGTCCACCTCGTTCGGGGAATCTTAAGCACTGTCGATTCAAAAACAGCGCCTATCCCTCGGTTGAGATGAACGGCTACCTGATCCGCAAAATCAGGTTGAGGTCATACGGAAAACCTGTGTGCAGAATAGCACATGGGCTAGAAGTCGTGGGGTGACAACGGGAACCGGTCAAATGGGAGGTAATGCTTGGGAGGTCACCAAGAAGCCAGGGCACACCTGTAGGTGTTCCGTTAGTACTTGGTTGGGAACAATGACCCTGCAGCAACCCCCATAAGGCCACCGCCACCGGATAAGACCCCAACCAGCGAGCAGTAGAAGGCAAACTGCCTAAACCACTCGTGATTGCCATAGCTGGCTTCCGAGTACAGGCACCACAGAACCCCAAATAGGCACAGCATAGTAATAACAACCATTGCCAGGTGAACCCATGCAAGCCACCTGCGGGGGGATTGTCCAAGTCGCTTCAGGTAATTCTGATCCCAAAATGTCGCTAACAGCAGCACTGGAATCACGCCCGCCACTGCCTGGAGAAAACTGCTCATGCAGATAATGCTACGCCGGTTAGTGACACTCCCAGAGGTGCTAAAGCCGCAGGCGTGATGGATCCCCAACCAGCGAGCAACGCTGGCTCTCCCACAGCCCTGTAGAAGCGTTAGCCCACAGCAGCAACCCAACAACCATCACCAAGGAGAATCATTTGCTCAACCTCGTTGTAGATCCGTACCTCGGAGTCCAATTTGTATATCAAGGCAGGACATACGCCCCGGTATTCGGAGAGTTCATGTCGCTTGAACCCTACGGCCTTGAGGGCCGCGTCCAGATCTCTGATGATCTCTACGCCGTGTACGACGGCAAAGGCGGCGTAATCGACTACGAGCCAGCAGATGGAATCACCTACGAGCGGGCCATGACCGCGTTGGCAATACTCCAGGACACCAGGCGGGCGACTGCTAACTACGCACTGTTTAAGAGCGGCAAGCTCGCGGTAACACCAGAACAGATAACCCGGCTCACATGTTTCGCATGGCAATTTTCGGTTACGCCACTCGCGCATCTAAGCAAGAATCAGTGGCTAGATATGTTCCGGTACGGAGGTTTTGTTAGCACTGAACCCGGAGTGGCTACGCCGCCGGAATCTATCACGCTCTACCGTGGTGGACACCCAAGAGAAACTGAATCGGGCTTCGGCATGTCATGGACATCGGATCGTGAGACCGCTGAGTTTTTCGCCAACGATTACCACTCGAACCGTGGCGGTTGCATCTTCACCGCTGAGGTTAAAGCCCCGGCGATTCTCGCGCATATCAATACATTGGGGAAGAACGAGTACGTCATAGACCCCGACGATGCAGAGAGCTTCACACTGCTTGGATCAGAGCTTGCAGCAGCCCCGTAGAAGCCTTGAGCATTGCCTAGTCACGCTCCAGTGCCTTTGAGGCTGTTATAGAGGCTGCTACCGTATTTGTGCAGGTAGTGACGCTGAGACAGCAGTATTGAGGTGTCACCCCGGTTGACATTATTGATCAATACCTGAGATGATATAGACAGCAGAAAGCCGTGCAATCCCTAGGAAGATTACACGGCCTTGGTATCTGCAATTAGCTAATTACACTGTCGATGTGTTTGATGATCATTTTCGTACCGCCGAAAACAAACGATCCAATCGCATTGCCTAAGATCCTCTCCAGTGTTCGCCGCACTGGGGAGGATTTTGGGTTTTCGTAACTGCTACAACATGTGGCGTGACTCATAAAGAGTCCTTTCTGGCAGTTGCCCTTAGCAACTGCCTTTGTTAAGGTGCCCGGACTTCGAGCACTGAACTAAATCTATATGCTGGGGGAACTAAGCGCAACGGACACTACATATAGTAGTTACACTGATGAAATTACCATGATGGGATTAGATTAACCCCCACATTTAGTAGTTCTGCTACCTAATTGGGGGCTGAAAGTTTCCTAATTGTTGACAATTCTACGGTTAGGACTATCTCCCGTTATCAAATTGTTATGTTCTGTTGGGCAATCTGTCACAGTTACGTATCTAGATTAGGGATCTTGATGGGCTAGACGGTCACAACGCCCCGTAGAAGCTTTGAACCTGCCTACCGCATGCTAAGGCACGGCTCAATCGCTCTATGAGGGGTACAGCACGTTTATGCAGTTCAGGATTATCTTCTCAAAATTGAGACGGCACATAGTATGAGCGAACTGCTGCCGATCCAGGACAACGACGGAATAAAGGCCATCATGGGCCGCGATCTTCACGCCTTCTTGGAGATCAAATCCAACTACCGAGAGTGGTTCCCTCGAATGGTCGTTTATGGCTTTGACGAGGGCATAGACTACACGTCGGAAATTCGACGGGTACAAGATTCTCTAGGCCGTGAACGGGAAGCCACCGACCACATCATCACGTTGGACATGGCGAAAGAGCTTTCAATGATCCAGCGACCCAGGCAGATAGAAAAGAGCGATCCCGCCGGGGCACCGGGGGGGATGCCAACGCAGCGGGACCTGACCACAGCCTTGGGGGTTGTGGCGTGGCTGGCTACAGCGTCTCACACCGCACCCAATCTTGCACCTCGAAAAACTACCCCACCCAGAATGCCGTGTAACGGCTTAAACCTGCCTAGCCATACCAAACTACCGGAGAGCTATTTTAGTCCGCCTACCAGCCTGCTAGGCGGTGATTTGACATGGTAGGAGCCGGCTCACCGGGTTATATCAGAGTATGAGCCGTTTGTCAAGAGAGTAGAATATGAGATTGGCCACATTGTAAAGCCGAATCGTCATAAATTCAGAGTTATCACTAGTATATATAGGTTGGGGGATGAATCGTGTCACACTTTAGAGCTAAACCGTCATAGATTTGAAGCTATCACTACTATATATATAGTGAGGGGCGAAAGAATTGAGCCTCAGCCATTAGGGCCACCCCATAAGCGGCCTTGAGGGCCGCACGGTTATATTCATCCAGAATCCCGTTTCCCCAGGTGGGAATCACTATTAGTATGAGATTGATCACAATCTCTTGACTTTTGGACTGAATTCTGAATTCGGACTACTATATATACTATGAGGGATCAAAAACGGTTCCCGCCCCACGCCCCATAACGGGGCTATTTTTTTGCCTGCCGACAGCTTGTGGCATGGATACGACAATCTTTGCATTAGGTTTCTTGCTGTGGTGGACAAGATCCTTTGGCTTGTGCATGGGGTATGTCGTGTCCATGACCAGGGGTTTTCGGCCTCTAGGTGGCATGGTTTTGCCAGATAGGTTTTCCCTTTCCGTTTACATGCCACCCGTTTGGGGAGCTGCACAATTGCAGCTTCACGCATCATGGAGTTGTTAGCGGGCTGATCCTCGGCCATTGTGTCGGGAATCTTCGCCGGTGACTCTGCCTCACCAAACTCTTCTTCACCAATTGCCCTGCCGCACCTCGTGTGCGGTGGGGCTCTTGTTTTTTCAAACAAACCATAGCGCTATGCCAGATTAGCTCAACTACGAAAGGGGGATCATGACCGCATACCGATACACCAACGGCAACACGCCGGAACAGCAGCGCGCTGCTGATCAGAGATACCGAGAGGAACAGCGCCGCGTCCGTGCGTGGATAGACTCATTCGCCGCATCAGCGGGCATGGATAAGCGCCGATTACTGGCGCTAACGCCTGCAATCGCAGCGGCCTACGTACTCGAACCAGACAGCATGGAGGCCTAGCATGCGCGAGTACTGGGAACCGATACCTGGCTACCCAGAGTATGAAGTTAGCAACCGTGGCAACGTCTGCCATCTCCACAGGAAGAACCTGCTCAGGCCGAAGATCAGCAAGCACGGCCACCAGCAGGTGAGGCTGTATAGGCCGGACGGGATCGGCAGTAGATTCCGTGTTGATTGGCTTGTGCTCAATGCTCACACATTGTTCGACGGTCGCCAACACACGTTCTTCCACCGCGATGGCGATCCGACCAACTGCAGGCTCAGCAATCTCGATTACACAGACCTGGAGCAGGATGCATGATAAAGACCACTAACCCAACCTCGACATTCCGGGTATTCCCCGCATGGGCACGGCATGGCTCACGCGCACTGAAGCCTGTGCGGGCCGGTGCCCACCGTGCAACACCGCTATTGCCGTGTCTCCAAGGTACAGGCGCATATCTGGAGGCTAAGCGAGAGTTGGGACTCATCGAACATTCCGAACGCTCGGCAAAGCTCAGGCCTCGGCACTTTGTAAGACCAGAACAATACCGCTACCCGGATCACCGACCTTATCAACCGCAGCTTGCCGGAACCCCGGCAATCATCAACTAACAGCCCCTCTACCAGGGGCTTTCGTCATTTTAGGAGCGTACAATCACTACACCACTCAACGGCCAGCGACTGCTTGCAAGTGTCGCATCGGCGCTTACCGGGGGTTATAGCTCAGGAACCTCAACGCCCGCGCTGCTTCAGCAGCAGCTCACCCAGGCTGAAGCCGAAGAACTTGATCAGCAAAGCCAGTTCGCCGCCGATGCACCCGATGGCACTAACGGAGCCGTCAAGTCCGACCGCTCACGGCCCATTGACCCCAGCCAAGGTCGCGGCACCGAACGCTTCAGTTTCTCAGACCCGCTGGTAACCGCACTTTCACGCGCTGCAAACCGACGATAATCACCACCTACTCCCAAGCCACAGCACCTCGCTATGGAGCAACCCCACCGAAAGGCAATTCCCTTGTACGACTATGTAATCTCCCAGGTAAAGCTGCTAACCAGCCACGGCCTGATTCACCCCACCCCAGTCCAAAACGCACTTGATCTACTTGCGGCCCTCGATACGGTAGAGCTATCAGAGCCTAAAGCACTGCTGAATACACGCCCGCAGGTTCACAATTCCGTGGAGGCCCTGGCTAAACACCTATCAGTTGTCGATAAGCTCAGCGCGGCGAAGCTCCAGCTCAAGCCCGCATTGGAAGCAAAGGTGTTAGACGCGGTGCGGGAATGCGCCGACGGCTACCTAGAGCAATTGCTTCCTGTATTTGATGAGGCCCGTGAAGAGTATGTTGAGTCCGTCCAGATGCTCCCTATGGAGTTTGACGCTGATCAAGTTCTTCGATTCAACCCCGAGACCATGGCTGCATACGCCATGGCAAAACAGGCAGCAGATCAGCTGCTCGCAGTTCGTAACGCTCTCGCAGCTCTCAGCCAGATAATTCCTGGGAAGCAGCTTGGCCAACACGTCGCCAACGACATGCTGATTATGGCCCCTGAGGACGTTGCTCAGTTCGTGTTTACGCAGGTTGAGAACGGTCTCGGAGGTAGTAGCCGTGACTCTGCTTACCTTGCTATCGCGCCGAAGCTACGCAAAGCCCTTGTTAACGGTATTAGCCTAGAGCCTCGACTCGGCGACGATGCCAACGCAGCGTATGTGGAGCTTGAGAACAAGCGTCAGCTGATGCCACAGCTCGATTACCAGCGCGCCTGCCAGGCGCTTGTGAAGTAGCTCACCACCGCCACCACGCCGGGGGCTTCGTGCCCCCGGCTTGACCAAAAGGAAATAAACCACCATGACCTTGCAATTCGTCTCAGACGTGACCAACCTTGTGTTGGCCACGCGCCAACTCAAGACCATGCCGCCAGTGCTGAAACAAAGCCTCAGCGAGATTGGCCTGAAGAGGTGCCCAGGCTGTAAGCGAGTCAAGGAGACTACCGCGTTCGCTCGGAATAGATCATCTGTGGACGGCTTTGCTAGCCGTTGCCTCAGTTGCAGCAATCAAGCACTCCATGACTACTTTCAAACCAACGAGAATTACCGCACCAATTACTACCGTGAGCATCATGAGGAGGAGCGACAGCGTAGCCACCGCTGGAGGCAAGAGAACTGGCTGTTGGTCAGACTGTGGGACGGTCAACGCCGGGCACGGAAAGTTGGATTGCCAGCCCATGACATAGATCCTCAAGACCTGCTGGACTACTGGAGTTCCCAAGGCTGGAGCGTGGATCGTTGCTCTTACACAGGGGAAGCGTTGACACGGGACACCCTGCACATAGACCACGTGGAGCCCCTGTGTAAGCCGGGGAGTGCCGGGCATGTAATCGCAAACTTGCGTCCATCTTCACTCACGTTCAACACCATGATCAAGCGGGATAAGACGCTGGCTGAGCTGGGTATCCCGGCCTAGTGCTGGAGTAGGAGAGGGAGCACCGGCTACCCACCCGCGTACCCAGTCGGTCCCCGTGCAGGGCACCTACCTACCTACCGGGTGTGGCAGGGGTCACTGGGTATATGCCCGTATGCGGGCTTGGGAGTTGGGTTTGGGTATTACTGCCTGCACGCAGAGTTAGGCCGTCTACGGGCTTGCTGGGCGGTGGTTTGAGCGTGTTGCTCGCTACCGCACCGGGGGTAGCGTGGTGTGTACTCGTAAACCTGCAACGGGGGTGGCCGGCCATGCCTACGCCCCACCCGGTATACCCTCCACCCGGGGGTCACACCGGAGCGTAGTGCGGGTGCGCTCCCGTGTAACAAATGGTGACCGTTTCATTTTTCAGAATGCCCGATCCAGCGGGCGAAAACCAATATCAACCACCCCCGGCCAGACGTAGGCCGGGTGGAATACAACAAGGAGAACTTATGGAACTAACCCCAGACGATCTTAAAGCAATCGTAGAAAGCCTCGATACGAACCCTGAGAAGTCAGACCAGCCGCTGCCCATGCCGGAGGGCATGACGGGTCGTGCAGCTAGCGTTTGGCAATCCGTGACCTCAGACGGCTTCCAATTCAATGCAGCTGAGCTGGAGCTTTTAAAAGAAGCTTTGGGCACCCTTACCGAACTGGATTCTGTAACGCAGGAATGGGAGCAGGCAGGCCGACCGCGTACCGCTAAAGGCAGCATGGGCCAACTCGTTGAACACCCGCTAACAAAGATGCGGCGGGATCTGAAGAAGCTGTACGAGCAGCACGTTAAAGCGCTTGGATTGCTAGGCACGGATCCACGGGAAACTAATAAAGACACCAGGACTCTGAGTGAGAAACGTTCCGATGCCGGTAAGGCAGGAATGCGGTCGCGCTACGGAACCAGCCACTAATGCCGCCCCGGAAGCGGGCTAAACGCCCGGATCACCGGCCGGTGATCACGCCTAAGGCGCTGGCTGCGGCGTTACCAGCAGCGTTGCGAGAGTTACCGGCAGATACCGATGCTTACCACGGGTACACGGAATCCCTGATTGCTGTAATTCATGAAGTGGAGGCGCAAGGGCTTCAGGCAGTAGATCTAACGCCACTGGCTGTGGCTCAGCAATTGGGCACGGACCCCGCCTCATGGTATCGCCACCGATTCACCGGCCAACCTTGATCACCTCGCAGCGAGCAGCTGTAGCCGTGGCCGTCACGGACGACGCAGGCAATAACGGCCAAGCGCCAATGGGTTTTACCGAATTTTCGGCAAAATCTTGACCTGCAACAAAGCCGTAATCAACCATTCGAGAAAACCACTTCGGATACGGGGTGGTGATCTCCAAGAAGTGGTAATTAGCCCACGGGGCTTTACCGCCCTCTTCCCAAGCTGGGAGATTCACCAACCAACCTTAACCAAAGTGGCTCTAGGTATACACATATAGTCTATGCATAGAGATATGTGTATACTTTGAACCACTTTCCAGACTAGGACAACCAATGACAGACAATGAGCGAAAACCCAAGTTAATCAAGAGGTCGGCAACAGATCACCCGGTATTCCACCTCACAGTGGAGGGTACGAGCCGAAAGCTGATTCTCAACGTTGATCAGCTCAAGGAGCTAGACCGCCTTATCAATCAGAGGCTAGCTGAGGTTGCAGAGTGACCAACGATAAGCGCGATAGCGCAATTATTGAGTATTCACAGGAAACTCAAGACACACTTAGCCGGTTACGTGCAGAAGCACTGCAGAAGTTAGAGGCAGACGGAGGTTCCAACTCAGAGTTCTCATCGTGCATTATGTCGCTGGCTAACTCATGGGTGAATGCCGGTGGATCCGAGGCCGGGCTGTTTGAGGCGGTAGCCTTGAATACCCTTGGGAGCACTTATAAACGCCGCGATCTCGACCGCCGGGTATCGTCAGCTTTCGCTAAGGCCGAAGAGGATCAAGGCAATTACACCACGGCCCCTAATGACGTTCGCCCGGCGCTGCTGAGGATTGCTAATGACTTGGATAGTCTCGATATTCCACAGTCAGCACTTCCAAGTGCCAGGGCTCTTGTTGAGATAGCTGCTGAGGTAGGCACATGGGCTGTTGATATGAGCACTCGCAGGTTGAGCGAGCGCACAGGGTTAACAATCGCCACTTCAGCAAAGCATCTGCGCTTGTTATCCGATTCCTCGCTAATACGTCGAACCGTGTTCAACGGTCAAGGCAAAGCGCGAACATTTGAGATTGACCTTGATCTAGACCCAGGAATCTGCCTTGACAACGATCCCCGGCCTTTTGCAGGAAACTCCCTGATCTGGAGTAGCAATGGCTTAGGCTCCACCGCTGAGAAGATCTACACGGCTACCCGCCTTTGCTGGACAAGCGTAGCTGAGATTCACCATCTCACCGGATCTACCCGCCGCACCATCCAGGCGAAGCTCGCGGTGATGCAAGAGCACGGCCTAGTTGTTATTACAGGCACTGGACGCGGCTACCGAGCGGTGATCAACCTGTTAGCGGATCCTACCGAGCTACTTGCAGATGCTAGCGGGGCTGTTGAGGCTGCGAAGCAGCGGCACAGGCAGGAACGGGAAATCTATAACCACGCCCGTAACTATCCTTATGAAGTACAGCGGACTACTGAGGGATTCGCCCGTAGATGGCGATCCGATCCGATCACCAAGCTCACTTACCGACTCACCCCGGAGGGATCTCAGCGGATTAAAGATCGTGACCCTAGTGTGGATCCTTGTTCGCCCCCTGAGGTATTGCGAGAGTACGCCCCCAACTCGCTGCAAGAAGTGTTTGTCAGCCTTAGGATTCCGCAAGGGGACGGAGGGCCTTTTACCGCCGATAATATGGCGGTACTCGACGCTCAATCTAGGCTCAGAGAAGAGATTAGAGGCCAGCTCCAAGAGATCGAAGAGAGGGAGTCTACGGGCGCTCCCTGCGACCTTTCCAAGTTCCATGATCCTACTTTGCCTGAGGTGGATCCCAGCCAGGCGCTTACTTTTGTTTGGGATATTGAACCAGGGGGAGGCTGGGAATCGCGGGTGAGCAGTGCATCCTTTACACGTGTTCGCAGGCCATTTGGAAAGTAGCAAACGTGTTCTAGATCAAGACAAGGCTAAAACCCCGCCTACCAGCCTGCTGAAGGGTGATTTGGCGGGGTTCTGAGCCGTGGAACACTTGAGCTAATCGTGCTGTTGTTGCAACCGCTGTTTGAGATCGTGTGGGATGATCATCTCAGACTCAATCGGAGGTAAGCCACCTGTAGTTACCTTTGCTAGTTGCCTAGCTCGGAATCGGATGCCGGACACGATCAGCAGTTGCCGCCGCGCTTCGGTATCCAGAGTCTCCCAGCGTTGAGCGTAGGTCTCCCCGGTGTGTATGTACTCAGAATGAGGTTTTGGGGTTGCCAGTTTTTCAAGCTCAGCAACTCGCTTGCCTACGGTGTCTAGCTGTGTGAACAGCGTTGATCTGGCAGTTTCAGATTCGACAGTTGGAATGTACTTAGCAAGTTCCTCATACGTCGATCTAGCTAGCTCTAGCTCAGCTTGGGAGGTATCCACCTTGTTGTGGCGTAGCTCCAGAATCTCAAGCCCTCCCAGCTCAGCTAACACCAACTCAGAAACGAGAGGTTCTATCGCAGCATCGTTGACCGATGAACCTTTGCAACCGTCAGCACATTTGTAAACCCCGGTCTTTCGCTCTCGCTGCTTTTTGTGATGCATACGAGCGCCACAAAACCAACACTCTAAGACTCCCAGCAGCGGGCTAGTCCTATCGGAACTCCCTTTTTCCCAACGTCTGCCTGCCAGCGTCTGCTGTAGCAAGTCCCATTCTTCAGGCGTTACGGCTGGTGGACACTTGAGCACTGGCTTGCCGTCATCACCAATCACTGGCTTGCCGTTGTGCATTGTCCAACCAAGCAATTGCCGGTTCTCCAGCATGACACGAACCGTATCTTGACCCCACACACCACCGGGCTTGCCTGCACTGTGCCGCCTAGGAGTTGGGATCCCCTCGGCGGTGAGATCACGCGCGATACGAGCAGCGGACTTACCCGCTATGTACTCCTCGATAATTCGCCTCAGCACCGGGAATGAGATCGGATCGTGAACCAGTTTCAGTCCGCCCTCCTCCCTAGGCGCTGTAGTCCAACCGAACGGCACGTGACCGCCTCGCCACCTGCCAACCTGCCTGAGGTGCCGTTGAGAAGCGGATATGCGCTCTTTGATAGCCTCCAGCTCTCCCTCAGCAACTCCAGCGATAACGCTGGCAACCATGCGGCCTACCCAAGTGGAAAAATCCAAGCTCTCGTTGATGCTTACCAGTGATTTTTCGTTGTCAGTCAGCCACCCGAACAGACGGTTCAACTCAATAGCATTGCGGGCTACGCGGTCTAGCTTCCAACAAACCAGCGCGTCCCAATCGTTCTGCTTGGGTTCCCGTAGCCACGGGCCTAAGGCTGGAGCATCGAACGGGGAGATGCTGCCTGATACGTCAACATCTTCGGCCCACCCGATGATCTCATGATCATTGGCAGATGCCCACGTCTGAATTAGATCTCGTTGACGTTCTACCGACGTAGATTCTTCGGTTGACTTGCTAAGTCGAACCCTCGCTAGTATTCTCACACCTAAGAGATTATCACTAGATTACGCATCAGCCTACTCAAGCAATACGCTCACCTAAACCTTGGGACATTTGCACTGGCACGCAGCTGCCGATTCGCCCTCCCACGTTGCCACCATTGGTTGGAGTTGCTGCTTCAGGCCGTCGAGAAGCGAATTGATGCGGCCGGACGTGGAGTTGATGTCAGCGGCTGCGGACTCGATCTCGCCGAACTGGTACTTGATTACGCTTTCCATGATTCCCCCTTATGTGAGTTAGAGCGCGAGGCCCTGTGCTTCGATGTTGCTGAAGGCACTGGCGTTTTCGGCCTCCATGCCGTCAAAGTTCTTAGCGTTGCCGCGGATGTTGTCTGAAATCGCCTGCAGCGCCTCCTGTAGGTCGCGGGCCGCCGTGTTCCAACGGTTCATCAGCCCGTCGAAGCTGACCTGGGCGTTACCTGCCCAGCTGCCCCGCAGCCCGTCCACCACGCCGCGCAGGCGGTTGATCTCCCCCTGAACCTCATTGTTGGTGCCGTCAACGCGGCCGGCAGCCGCCAGCATGACATCAGCTTCGGTCCTAAACATTTGAGTCATTGTCGCCCCTCCCCGAACGAGCAAGTGTTGAATGAAATTCGCGAGGCCAAACTGTTTTTGCCCTCATTATGTTTAGACTGTCGCAGACCCCAAAAAGGTTGCATTGAATCCAAAAATCATTTGAATTGCAGACTTTCTACTGCCATCCTGCAGGTCGCGCGCTGTGAAACAGTGAGCTCTGTTTTACTGTGGCAGCCCACTGAGAACTGATGCCCCGTGGCAACCCACGCCACCCACGCCACCCGGGAACCATCCCCCGGATCCTCCACGTACTCCACAGTGGGCTCGGCGGGACGTATATTCCGATTCGGTTGCTCGGTCAGCAGTGGATCATCCGCCACCATCGCCGCGATTTCCGTACGCACCTTGCCCGCATCAATCCCAAAAGTTGGATCGATCGCAACGATAACCCGCAACTCTGGATCTGGGCCGGTCGCAACGAGCAGGCCATCCTCCCGTGGCGCCAGTACAAACCCAACTGGCAACTGCATGCGGACGCGATCGTATTCAGTCACTACTGTGCCTCCCTCAGGCGAGGAGGGCGGTGATGCGCTTGGCATATCGCTTGTCGACGCCGGCCGCTCCGCCGCCACGCTCCCCTCCGGCATCGCGCCCATTCCCCACCAACTAATCCCCAACACGGTCAGAATGACACCCGCCAAGAGCACATGGAAAAGGCTCGGCATAGGTGTGGCTAGCCTCCGGCGCCCCTTAGTCGGGCGCTCAATCGGCAGCTCTTCCTCGACTGTCTTGTCCTCCTCCAGCGCCTCTGCGTCATAAGCCGCGACCCCCTTATTCAAAAGGGTGCGGGTCAGCACCTCAATCGCGCGCTGATTTCCCGCCACCGCTACCTCAATATCTGGCCAGCGAGCATCGGCAATCGTCTTGACTTGGTCGACGACGGCAGCCACTGCCCAGCCGGCCAAAATTCCCGAACTCGGCAGGTCATAACGATGTATTTGTTCCTCGGCCTCGAAAATGGTGGCATTTTCCAACACCGTAACTTTGATCGGTGACATCAGGCTTCCCCCTCCGGCTTAACAAAGGCAACATGGCAGGCACCCACCGTGGTGCCACGCACCTGCCATTGACCACGCCCCGGTATTTGCCTCGTCGGCTTAATCCCGAAGATCCTTCCTTCCTCGGGATCCGCATCCAGCAGCAACACACCCGGAATGCTGTCGCGCAGCGCCGCGAAGAATTGGCTGTACAACGCCCTACCAATGCCACCTGCCTTGCGCGCCAGCACCACATGCAACCCGATGTCACGGGCATGCGGGATAAGTTCTACCAGGGGTTGCAGGGCCCCTTCCGGGAGGAGTTCGGTGTCGTCGATAAGCACGAAAATCTCCGGCCCTTCCCACCAGGACCGCTCCTTGAGCTGCTGCGCTGTCACCTCCGGACCGGGGAGCCGCGTGCGTAGCGTGGCCACCGTGCTCGCGACCGTCTGCGAGACGGCATCCGGTGTTGCGCCATAGGCCGCCACCATGTCTGGGGCAAAGGTATCGAGGTGCGTGCGGCGCGGATCCAACACCACGAGGCGGGCCGATGCTCGCCCCAGCTTCTCGACGCCCAACGCCACCACACGCAAGAACGCTGACTTACCCGCGCCTTGACCGCCAATACACAGCAGATGCGGTGACTCCTGCCAATCCCACCCCAAGGTTCCCAGCTGCGGACCACCAATACCGAAGGGAATGCCCGGCGCGCCAGCATCGAGCGCTGTGATAGCCAATCGCTCCGGCAACTGCTTCAGCTTCGGCACCGGCGCGAAGCCCTGCTGCCTGGCAGCAATGATGACATGGCCGATGTCCTGGTTGGTGGACTGCGCCAGCAGCATCGCCTCACCTTCCGGAGTCAGGCCCCGACCAGGCTTCTCTGGGAGTTTTTGCTGCGCTTTCCTATCGATCAAGGAATCCATTGGCTCTCCAAGCTTCAGCTCAATGCGAGTCCCCAACAAATCGCGAATGGCGGGCCTAATCAGCGTCCAACGAGGCGTACTGATCGCAAGGTGGACTCTGGCGGCCAACCCGTCTGCGGCGATGGCGACAAAGGAATCGTAGAGATCCTCGAAATCGGCGGCCACCACATGCCAACCGTCCACTAACAAGAAGGTGTGTCGATCTTCCGTGCACTCAAGAAAGCCCCGAACCTCATCGACGATGCGACGTACCTTTTCAGGATCATTCTTGTGCGCGATGCCCGCCACGTGTGGCATCGCTGCGGCGGGTCCGAGCTCCGTCCCCGCGAGATCCAGCACATAAAACCGAATGGAATCGGTGCTGTGCGTAGCGGCCAACGAAAGCATCAGAGTGCGCAGCGCGTTAGTCTTACCGCTGCGCGGCCCGCCGCACACTGCGAGATGACCAGCACCTGCGCTGAGATCAACCACGAAAGGATCTTGACTCTGCAGATATGGCCTATCCACCATGCCGATCGCAGCATGCAGCTGACCTACTTGATCTGCAACTCCCGCCAACGGCAAGCTTGCGGGCAGCGGGGGCAACCACAGTTGGTGTGCCCGCGCCCCGCTTGTAGCGCCTGCCGCAATAATCGCGTCCGCGAGCACACCAAGCACCGTCAGAGAGCTATCCAAGATGTAGCTCTCGGATTCCGACGTCGCTAAGTCCTCCCAGCTATTGAACAGGCGCACCCCTCCCGAACTCTGTAGCGGCGACTCTGCGCGTATGGGAACAGGACCGGAAACATAGCTCGCTTGGAACCGGGTGACTTCGGAAGCAGTTGTCTTAATGAAGCCGGCACCAGGCTGCGCGGGCAGCTGATACGCATCGGTCACACCGAGGACCTGCCGTGATTCTGAAGCAGAGAAGGTCTTCAACCCGATTCGGTAGGACAGATGTGAGTCCAGGCCACGAAGCCTGCCTTCCTCAAGACGCTGACTGGCAAGCAACAAATGAATCTGCAAGGAGCGTCCCACCCGGCCCACAGCTACAAACAGATCCGCAAAATCCGGATGGTGGCCGAGCAACTCGGAAAACTCATCCAGCACAATCACCAGGGCCGGAAGTGGAGGCAACTCGGGCCTATCTTTACTTCGGGCCTGATTGTAATCATGCACATTGGCAAAATTGCCAGCAGAACGCAGCAGCTCCTGCCGCCGATTCAGCTCACCACTGATCGCGTCATGCATCCGCTCAACCAAACTGGCTTCCTCGGCGAGGTTCGTGATCACTGCTGAAGTATGCGGCAGCTCTTCTAGCCCGAGGAAGGTGGCGCCACCCTTGAAATCCACCAACACAAAGTTCAGCTCATCCGGGGAATGGGTAAGTGCTAAGGAGAGCACAAGGGTTTTTAGCAGCTCACTTTTACCCGAACCCGTCGCCCCGATGCACAGCCCGTGTGGCCCCACTCCGCCATGTGCGGATTCCTTAAGGTCAAGATACAAGGGGTCCCCGGAGGCGGTGACGCCAATCGGCACGTTGAGACGCTGTTGTAGAGTGCGGCCGCCTCGCGACCACAGCGCAGTTGGGGGCACGTGCTCGGCATCACTGATGCCATGGAGGCCGAGGAAGTCTAGAGCGCGGGAGGCGGAGCGCATCGGGCGTCGATAAGCAGTCAGCAACCTGGCCGCATGGAGGGCTACCTCGGGTCGGAGCAGGTCCGCAACACCGATGTCTTCCAACCCGCCCTCCGTATGCACGGTGAGTGTGTGCGTCTGATCTGCACCGACTGTGAGAAAGAGCCCTTCGCTGAGTGCCCGCTCCCCCAACACAGCATGTTGATGCACTCCAATACCGATGATGGTGGTCCAGCGCGGGTCATCCAAGTCGACCTGCGTCGCAGAGTCAGCGTCAACCACGAGGATGCGATACTGCGCACTGTCGGGGTCCTGCGTGTGCGGCAGCCATTTCGTCCACGGCATCGTGCCTGCCTTGACTACTAATCCGACACAATCCGGGCCATGGTGGAACGCCAATTGGAGCAAGAGGGCCCGTGCTAGTTCTTCCGCGAGAGCGCCACCGAGCCCGATAAATCGGAAGGCCTGGAGCTGCACTGCCACGGGCATTTCCGGCACGGACCCGACGGATCGGACTGTGTGCCGCAGCGACACCGCGCACACAGGATCAAGATCCTCGGGCGCGCCGGAATCCGCCACTGTCACCGGGGTGCACAAAGCGGTGTTCCCCAGCCCAATTCTTACCTCGAGGGCATCGGGATCATCGGCGTGCCGTTCCCACATGCGTCGCCCGCCTATCGACGCCCATAGCTGCGCAGGATCCGGGTGTTTGTGTACTTCAGCGGCCCGCTGGGCCTGCGCATTCCGCAATGCCGCCGCACGTACGGCACCCAGATGACGCAGATAGGCTCGCCGGGTTTCATCAATATCGTCCCCGGGTGATGCTCCGAACATCGTGGCCATACTGACAAGCATCATCACCGGGAACATCAACATCATCGGATGCGGGTCTCCCCCGCTGTTGAGCATCAACATCAGCATGCCGCCAACCATGACGATCATCAGCACCGGCATCAGTATCCGCACTAGTGGCAGCGGCTGCGGTTTGGCCACGGGCGGAATCTTTTCGGTAGCGAGCGTTCCGCTCGGCATTGGTGGTGCAGGCTCCCGCTCCGCCAGCGTCATCGGATGGACAACATACTGGTCAGTGTCAATTTCTGTAGCAGCTGCAGCTGGATAGCCGTGCTCAAGTGAAGTTGCGGTCATAGGTTCCCCCCGATGGTCTTTGGCCGTTTGCGATCCACGCTTCCCCCGAAGCTTCAAGTGGACACAGCAGACAGTTTAAGCCATGCTGTTCGTGTCCGCAGTCACAATGTGCTGCGCTGGCGTTGTCAAGGGGGTTGACTGCGCCACAGCTTTTGCCGTGCCAATTAGGGGGATAACACAATGACGTTGGCGTACACCCATGTCGAACAATCACTACGCCTGAGTTTTCGTATTGAGCTCAGCAGCCTTTCGGCCGAAGATTCACCTACTTCCGTGGATGTTTCCGTCCCAGCTTCTTCATCGCTGGCGGAGGCTTTACCGGAGATTCTAGATCTGGCATCCGCTCCGGTGATCTCCGTGCCGTGGATGGCCCGCACAGCAGGTGGGCAAGAAATAGATCATGCAGTTCCGCTAGGTCACCTAGGGCTTTCTCAAGGCGCCATCGTTGTGCTGTCCCCATTTCAGGACATAGAGCCAGTTCTGCGAAAAGACGCGGCGGAATCCCTCGGCGATTTGAGAATCAATTTCCAACCTTTCGGTCTTGCTACCAGCGCCGCCACGATCGGACTGCTTTCACTCGGAGTCCTGGCGTGGCATTCCACAATGCCGACGGTGCCAGTTTCCGTGCTGTTCATACTATTGACCTTGGTTTCAGCTTCAGTCACTGTGTGGCTGCGTTTCATCTCGTCACTGCCGGAGCGCTGTGCAATTAATACCCTGACGATTCTGTCATCGGCTTTTGCAGGGATCAGCTGCTGGCTATTGAGCGTGGGCCACGCTACTCCCAGCACTCCGAAAGAAGTCGGCTGGGCGGCGATCTCCGCCCTACTCGGAGGCTTAGGTATGAGCATCGGGTTGACGTGGTTGGCTCGCCCTGCGATCTTCGTGCTGGCAGGGCTCGCGAGCTTCATAGCCATCATGTTTTCCGCTGCCCTCGGGGCGATCTTCGTCAGCGATGCGACGGCCGCGGCAGCATGCGCGATTCTGGCTTCTATGACGCTGGTGTTGTTCTCGCCTAGTCTGAGCACTGCGCTCGCAGGACTGACTGTGCCACGTTTGCCCTCCGCTGGCCAAGATCTCAAGGTGGCCGACCAGTCGATCCCAAATCCAGAACACCGGGCACAGCGAGCCACCGACATTCTCGACGGCATCTGCCTCGGGACAGGAACCGCAGCGGCGATCGCGGTGATCTGCATTGGTTGGCGCAGCGAACAGCCGGGGTTCGCCCTAGCTTTAAGCATCGTATGTGTAGCCACGGTGGCTTTACATGCCACCCGCCACCGCAGCGCCCCAGCGATGTGGGGGTTGTGGCTTTGGCTTCTTGCCGGACTCGTGTCTGCCACCCTGTCGGGACTGCGGGTAGGAACAGGGGGCGTGCTGGTAGTCATTCTCATTGCACTTGCCGCAATGTCTGCTCCTTTGTGGGCGGCGCGTGTGCGTGATTTGCCACCGACAGCACTCAACTGGCTGGAAAAGCTCGAGGCGCTATCCCTAGCTGCCGCGTTTCCTTTGGCTGCTCATCTTGCAGGCGTCTTCGCAGCCATCCGGGGGCTCGGCTGATGCGCAAGCTTGTATTCCTAGGGCTGGCGCTGTTCTTCCTGCCACTACCTGCCCACGCTGATCCGCTACCTGAAGAATGTCCGAAGCCTATGCCTGGGGCCGCACCGAAAGGACCTCCTGCCGAAGAGCTCTTACTCAGCCACCGTTTTGCCACTGGCAACGGCCTCAAGGTCGCGGTGATTGACACCGGAGTGGCTCCACATCCGCGGTTAGGCACGGTCATACCAGGAGCAGACCTCATTCATCCGGCTGGTGGCAACCAAGGTGCTTTAGAAGATTGCGATGGGCACGGCACCATCGTTGCCGGCATCATCGCCGGACAGCCTGATCCCGCGCTTCAAGACGGCCTGCTGGGGATTGCACCCGATGCAGAAATCATCGCGATACGGCAAAGCAGCTCCTACCTTCGTTCCCAGGCTGCACCACAAGAGGCTGCGGGAACGATCGCTACCCTCGCAGCGGCAATCCACCGCTCACTAGACCTCGGCGCACAGGTTATCAACGTCTCCCTTGCCTCTTGTGTCCCTGCCAGCGCGCAGGCATCGCTGGATACCCGAATCCTCGATGATGCCTTGTCCAGGGCTGAGGAATTGAATGCGGTAGTCGTAGCCGCTGCCGGAAACATCAGCCCGCAGTGCCCAGCGGACTCCGTCGCCTACCCAGCGCATTCGGAGAGCGTCCTAGCGGTATCCGCTGCGCAGGATTCCTATCAGCTGGCTGATTACTCACTGCCGGTCAAAGGCCAAGTGGTTTCTGCCCCCGGCACAGTGCCCGTTGGGCTCTCGCCCCGCGACGGAACCTTCGCTGCCGCCATGCGTACTTCACGCGGGGAGTCCCCTTTTAGTGGCACCAGCTTTGCAGCACCAGTGGTCTCTGGCGTAGTAGCACAATTGAAACAACGCTATCCAAGCGATACTGCGGCGCAAACCCGGGCACGTGTCCGGGCAGCAGCAAGTCCTGGTACCGGTGATCTCTCCCCTACCTCAGCAATGTCCCAATTGCTCAGTGCTTCAGCTCCACACCCCGTTGCAATTGACGCCCCGAAGCCGAGTTCTCAAGCAGTGCGCAACCGCGCGATCCTGGTGTCCATCGCTCTTTTAGGCCTGGGAATCGTGGCGGCCACCTTGTTCTGTGCCGTCTCTAGGGCAGCCCGCTAATAGGTCGGGCGGAGCGCATCCTTGTGGCTCAAGGGCGCTCCTTCCGGCAGCAAGGAGAGGATCGCCCATGGGGCAGATTGGGGCTCCACGATCCCTAACGCAGCAGCATCCACAGGAGTGGCCACACGGTGGACACGGCCATGTTCCGTCACGATGACGGTGCCATGTCCCGTATCCACTCCAATTCCGCCTATTGTCGGCCCCGAGTAAGCATGAGCTGCACTATCCCCCGACAGCTGAATTCCCGCAGGCGGTGCAGCTGCCAGTGCGATCTTGCCGTCACCTCGCACCCACACGTGCTCTGGGCGCTGCCACTGCACCGGGGAAACGGGCAATTCCGCCACAGATCGAACACTATCCGGGAAGCTGCTCAACTCGCTAGCAGCCAATTCGCGGTGTTCAAGGCCCAAATCAAGGCCGATCCGATACTGCAGCTCGCTCAGTGGTACCAGACCTTTGGGCTGTTCAAGCCAGTACTCATCCTTGCCTACTAGCAACGTCCCCGCGATCTCCCGATAGGGAGGCAACTCAGTTACCGCGGAGAGCACTGCGGCCGGAGGTTCCCAGATCGGGGTATCGGGAGTAATCCCTAGTCGACGCCGGAGACTACGCCCTAAGGGAGAATCCTCGGCGGGCAACTCCGCCCGGCCAAAAGCCGTGATTACCCAGGTGCGGCCGTCACTGCGCGCGAGGACGCCATGGCCGTCGATAAGCGCTGGCGGCGCCTGCCCTGCAACTACCGTGACCGCGCCACCACTGTGGCTCGCACTCCAATCGTGGGCTGGCTGTGGGTGCGGCGCAATGATGCCCGGCGCATCCGGGATGCCCACCGGAACTCCCTTCGGGGCATCGCCAAGCACGCTATCTGAGGCTTTCGCTGCTTCCTCTGGGCTGCCTAAGATCAGGCGCGCTGAGGCAAGATTCGCCACTGGGTGCAGCACTGCCTCCTGCTCAGCCGGCAGTCGCACGTACATCCCACCGGACTCGGCACGCACGATGTTGGCATCGCCCGGATCTACCTGCGGCGCAAAGATGGCCAGCGCACCGGAGCCGGCCGCGATAATTGCAGTGCCGATCAGCCCAAAGAGCGCTGCTCTTCGGCGCGCGCCGAGCGGATCCGAAATCATCCGGATGTCACCCAACACTACGCCGTGTTCCACGCGTCGAGTAAGAAACTTGTGCCCACTGACCTGGGCTTTGGTTGTCGCTAGCAGTACCGAACTCATCGGCAATACCCCCAGAAAAGACGCGACCGAGCAATCCCCCAATTGCTGTCAACGGCCGATGCCTCACACCCTACCGGGTTAGCGCCAAACCGGCAGGACTAGTGCTGCTGCTGATCTTGCAGCTCCGCAGCCACGGAGTCGCCGGTCTTCACTCCCTCGTCAGCCATGTCAGATAGTTCATTTCGCTGAGTCAGCCACTCGAAGTGGGAATCCCGGCCACGGTTCGGAACCGTCGGACGGTGGATGTAGGGTTCATTGGCATCCTCATAGGAGGTCGCCTTGCCTGCTTCTTCCTTGGTCACAAGCGATGGCAGTTCCTCTGGCGAATTGCCAGGGGCCCGCATCTTTAAGATCTCTTCGTCGCTGAACTCGGCATTGACCGCGTAAATGATCACCTCATGATCCTTGTACACCGGCGTCACACCAGGAGTATGGATCAAACCAGTCTCAAAATCAGGGCGAGGTATTTGGAAGTGCCAGAAATGTGGCGGCGAAATGTAGATGAAATTGACACCCAGTTCCTGAGCTGCGGTATCCACCATGTTGGCTTCGTCCATGTTGTCGAAGTTGCCTTGCCCCAACCGCATAGGGTGCCAGAAGAGACGGTTAGTGGCGGACTCCAACGTGGTATTCGGCCAGAGATAATGCTTGAAGACGGCCGGCAACCGGTTGTAGGCATACATCCAGCCAGAGCCTTCATCAGGGTTAGTGAAGATCGCCCTTTCATAAGCATGCGGTTGCTGGGCGAGCCAATCGAAGGCCTTCACATCCCTGCCGTTGACCAGCCGGTCATCACGCGCAGCATTGATTGCCCAGGCTGAGCCTGGCTCGATCCCGGTACGGACTACCTTCTGGATCACGAATCCAGCGCCACCGGCCAAGAGAATGGACACCACCGCAGACACCACCGCGAACTTCTTCAGAGGCGCAAGGGCGATGAGGCGGATGAGCACGGCAAGCGCGACTGCAGCCCCCGCAACTACGAAGAGCGCCGCCGGCATGATCAAGCGGTGTCCGGTGTTGTAGTGGAGTGCGCCGACCGCCCCGAGCCACTCACCCCAAGGATCACCGAACGGGCGCAGCGAGTTAACGGTGCAACAGACACTGAGGAACCAAAACGTCGGCGCCCACAGGTTGCGACGCCAAACCAGCAGAGCGACAGCGCCAAACAGCGCGAGCCAGATCCACGGCACCACATTGAGTTCGAAAGTTGGCGCGTGGCGAGTATTCATGAAGATCGCAGCCCGCCACGCCTCGGTGAGGGAAAGATTTTCGGTAGCCGTGAAGGATTTCACCTCTTCAGACTGTTCCGCCCCGATCAGAATCTGCGGCAGCAGCGCAATCACACCAACCAGGCCAGTCGCCCCAAGCAACGCTAGGTCGCGGAGCCGCCAACCAATATGACCTTTAAAGCTGCCCGGCTTCCGCGCGGGGACCCACACCAAATACAGCAGCCACCACAGCGCCAAGCCGAGCACGACGATAGTCGCCGCGGACGGATGCAGCTGTACCATGCCGATGAATGCCAGCGCAGCCACAAAGCTACGAATCGGGAAATAGGGCACTGACATGAACAGCGCGAGCACAATCCCAGATACGGAAACTGCGGCAACATAGGGCCATGCGCCAACGTACAGACCGATCCAGTACAGCACTGGGATTCCGCCGACGATGATGGGCGCCAATCCAGCGGCAATCTGTGCGGTAAGACCCCGTCTCCCGACTAGTCGCCACGCGATGAGCCCCACGGAGATCGGAAAACCGATCGCGGGCACCAGCAGCCCCGTTAGATTTGTGGCAGCGATAGGAGAAATGTTTGCTAGGTCGGCTACGAGCCCCGCGCCGGCATGCCACGCGGTCGGGTAATACATCTTCGCCTGCGTTTCAGTATTTTGCAGGTCGCCCATGCGCGTGGGCGATGCGATACCCGTCTCCACGATGTATCTCACAGTGCTGGCATGCCAATGCACATCCCAGCCTTGAATGATGTTATCCATCTTGCGGGCTGCCTTATTGAGCAGCTCCAAAGACCGCCCGCCGATGAGCGCCACGCCAGCGAGCATTCCTAGCCCTGGGATCAGCCAGTATTCATCCAGCAACGTACCCCTGCGCCAGTCCCGCTTGGGCTTTTCGACGGCAACAGCGTCGCCATCACCATCCAGCGGAGCTGAAACTTCAGACTGCTTACGCCGCCGGCGTCCAAAGGCAACAAATGCCAAGCGCCACAGTAGCGCCAGGACCGCCAGCACAGCACTAAAGATCCCTACCGAGACCACTTCAAAGCGGATCGGTGTAAGGCCGAAGAACCATGCGGCCAGGCCATAGATACCAAAGGTGGTTGGCAATGCGGCAGCAATCGACCATTGCCCGCGCACACCGGAGAGCCACGAGACAACCAAACCGGGGATGGTAAATACCGCAACTGCTACTGCTGCCGCGCTAACCATTCCCATTGTTGACCGCCTTCAATCTTCCGCCCATTTGACCTAAATCAGCTTAGGGCATGCGCTGCCTTTTTCATGGCAAGGCACGACTAGTTATCGGCAAGAGTTCGCATTTCTCGAGTGGCTTCGGCCCGCTCCCCCAATTGCCCCTCAGCAGGATAATCCACCGCAACTAAACTTAAGCCCTTCGCTGCTGCGACGGGGATCTCCGAACAGCGCTGATCCATACCAAGGAGCCGCGGTGCGAACTCTGCGTCTCTGCGCCCCTCGCCCACCGCCAAACATGTGCCGACTAGAGAGCGAACCATGGACCAACAGAAGGCATCAGCGCTCACGTGTGCTTCGTAAAGGTACGGCTCTTCAGGGGTAGATGCGTCTATCCATTCGAAGCGCTCGAGGTCTCGGATTGAGGTGGCGTTTGGTTTGTACTTACAAAACGCAGCAAAATCGTGAAGGCCAATCAAGGCATCCGCAGTCTCCTGCATCTTCTTTAGGTCAACTGGCTTAGGCCACGAAGCAGTATCCCGGGCCCGCGTCGGCAGGACCCCTGCTTGGTCCGTGGTGACCCGGTATACATAGTGGCGCCGCAACGCGGAGAACCTGGCGTCGAAGGTGTCAGGTACGAATTGACAGGCGCTGACGCGGATATCCTCCGGCAGCAGGCGCGCTAATCGACGTACAAGACGAGCTGGATCCCCTTCAATCGAACGCTGTTGCAGAGCTTGTTCATTCACATCAAAGTGCGCGACTTGGCCGCGAGCGTGCACACCGGCATCCGTGCGACCAGCCACGGTGAGAACTAGTGGCTCCCGCAGAATCATCCGCAGCGTGTCTTCGAGCACCTGCTGGACAGTTCGCAACTCCGGCTCGCCCTCCTTTGGAAGCTGCCGAGCCCAGCCGTGGAAATCAGTACCGTCGTACGCAACATCAATGCGGATTCTTTTGGATGTCATGATGAAGATCATTCTAGCTGGCCATTGAAAAGGTAAAGGCCCGTACCCCAGTGGGGTACGGGCCTAGAAGGAAGAGAATTACTTCTCTTCCTTCTCCTCAGCTTCAGCCTCGACAGCTTCTGCCTCAGCAGCAGCGTCGGTAGCCACTTCAGCTTCAACCTCTGGAGCCTCTTCGACTACAGCGGTCTCTTCTTCAGCCTTCTTGGAAGCAGCAGCGCGAGTTGCGCGGGATGCCTCGGCAGAAACAGTCTCCTCGAGAACGAGGGAGATCTGGGACATAGGGGCGTTGTCGCCCTTACGGTTCTCCAGCTTGATGATGCGGGTGTAGCCACCCTCACGGCTGTCAAACTTTGGAGCCAGCTCGTTGAACAGGTAAGCAACAACTTCCTTGTTCGTGATGAGCTTTGCAACGTTGCGACGATCCGCCACGGAGCCGGCCTTAGCCTTGGTGATGAGCTTTTCTACGTATGGACGCAGCACCTTTGCCTTGGCATCGGTGGTCTTGATTGCGCCGTGCTCGATCAGCTGAGCAGCCAGGTTAGAAAGGATCTTCTTCTGGTTGGTAGCCGAACCGCCGAGACGGGCGCCCTTCTTAGGGGTAGGCATTGATGTACTCCTCGTGTACAGGTATGTGAGCGCAGACCCTGAAACAGGGCCTTAGGGCGTCTTACTCGGAATCTTCCGGATCAAAGTCAATGAATTCGCCGGTCTCAGCGTCGTAGCCTTCGATCTGGGTTGGATCGAAGTCTTCCGGAGCATCCTTCAAGGTCAGGCCCAAGCCCGCAAGCTTAATCTTGACCTCGTTGATGGACTTCTGACCGAAGTTGCGGATATCCAGCAGGTCCGACTCGGTGCACTCTGCGAGTTCACCAACGGTGTGGATCTCCTGGCGCTTCAGGCAGTTGTAGGAGCGAACAGAGAAGTTCAGATCCTCAATTGCCATGCCATAAGCAGCGATGTGCTCGGTCTCCTGTGGGGATGGACCGATCTCGATGCCCTCGGCAGCGGTGTTCAGCTCGCGAGCGAGGCCGAACAGCTCAACTAGGGTCTTGCCTGCGGAAGCTAGAGCGTCACGCGCGGAGATGGAGTTCTTGGTCTCAACGTCAATGATCAGCTTGTCAAAGTCGGTGCGCTGCTCAACACGAGTAGCTTCCACCTTGTAGCTGACCTTGAGAACTGGGGAGTAGATCTGGTCCACAGGGATGCGGCCGATCTCACTCGTGTTGGTGTTCAAGGTGGCAGGAACGTAGCCGCGGCCGCGCTCCACAATCAACTCGATCTCCAAACGGCCCTGTTCGTTAAGCGTTGCGATGTGCAGATCCGGGTTATGGATCTCCACACCCGCTGGAGGCTGAATGTCACCAGCGGTAACAACACCTTCACCGGTCTTGCTCAGGTACATGACCACTGGCTCATCCGAGTCAGAGGACAGCACGATGCCCTTGATGTTCAGGATGATGTCAGAAACATCTTCCTTCACACCGTTGATGGTGGTGAACTCGTGGAGGACACCATCGATCTTGACGCTGGTCACTGCTGCACCCGGGATAGAGGACAGCAGGGTACGACGCAACGAGTTACCCAGGGTGTAACCGAAGCCTGGCTCCAGTGGCTCGATGATGAACCGGGAGCGTGCCTCGTCTACGTACTCCTCGGTAAGGGTAGGACGCTGTGAAATGAGCATGAACTTCTCCTTGTGTGACGCCCGCTATTTGACGTCGATAGGCAAGTATTGACTTTTTGTGTGCGCCACCAAATTTGGTAGCGCTCACGGAGATTACTTCGAGTAGAACTCGACGATGAGCTGTTCCTGGATAGGAACGTCGATCTGAGCGCGCTCTGGCAACTGGTGCACGAGAATGCGCAGGGTGGACGGAACGACCTGCAGCCATGCTGGCACAACTGCGTCGACGAGGTTGTCCTGAGCCTCTTCGAACCAGATCATCTTGCGAGACTTCTCACGAACATCGATGATGTCGTACTGAGAAACCTGGAAAGAAGGAACGTTGATCTTCTTGCCGTTCACGGTGAAGTGACCGTGAGAAACAAGCTGGCGTGCCTGACGACGAGTGCGTGCGAGGCCAGCGCGGTAGACAACGTTGTCGAGGCGAGCCTCGAGCAGGACCATGAGGTTTTCGCCGGTCTTGCCTGGGCGACGGTTAGCCTCGGCGTAGTAGCGACGGAACTGCTTCTCCATGACACCGTAGGTGAAGCGAGCTTTCTGCTTCTCCTGCAGCTGGAGGAGGTACTCAGACTCCTTGATGCGAGCGCGGCCAGCCTGTCCCGGAGGATAAGGGCGACGCTCGAATGCCATGTCTCCGCCGACGAGGTCGACACGGAGGCGGCGGGATTTACGGGTTACAGGGCCGGTATAACGAGCCATTGTTTGTTACGCTTCCTTTCCCTGATTAAACGCGACGGCGCTTAGGCGGACGGCAGCCATTGTGTGGCTGTGGGGTGACATCAGTAATAGAACCGACCTCAAGCCCCGCGGTGGACAGGGAACGGATAGCGGTCTCACGTCCAGAGCCTGGGCCCTTGACGTAGACGTCAACCTTCTTCATACCGTGCTCCATAGCCTTGCGAGCAGCATTCTCGGCAGCCATCTGAGCAGCGAACGGAGTGGACTTACGAGAGCCCTTGAATCCGACGTGGCCAGAGGAAGCCCAAGAGATGACAGCACCGGATGGGTCCGTGATGGACACGATGGTGTTGTTGAAGGTGGACTTGATGTATGCGGCGCCCTGCGCCACATTCTTCTTTACGACGCGACGGCCAGTGCGGCGCGCGCCAGAGCGTGCTTTAGGAGGCATGATTACTTCTTCTTTCCGGCGATCGTCTTCTTAGGACCCTTGCGTGTACGCGCATTGGTCTTGGTGCGCTGACCACGAACTGGGAGGCCACGGCGGTGGCGCAGACCCTGGTAAGAGCCGATTTCGATCTTGCGACGGATGTCGGCTGCTACCTGGCGGCGGAGGTCACCCTCCACCTTCCAGGTTGCTTCGATAACGTCACGAAGAACAGCGATCTGCTCATCAGAGAGGTTGTCGGTGCGCAGGTCAGGAGAGATTCCGGTCTCTTCGAGCAGCTTGGCAGCACGGGCTGGGCCGATGCCGTAAATGTAGGTAAGTGCGACTTCCATGCGCTTGTTGCGAGGGAGGTCAACACCAGCTAGACGTGCCATGTGGTACGTACCTTTCCGGTTGTTGCGGTGGTTTTCTCCACACTCGTCCCCGTCTCATAGCACTTCACCCGGACGGATATGCCGGGAAGTGGGCTACGCAAACACAGGGCTCCGGCCACCGTAACCAGAGGTAGATGAAGCGCACATCCGCTAAAAGAATTCAGCAGAACTGCAGTGCGCCTGGAGTGTGAAGGCGAATGATTATTTACTTGTAGCGGTAGACAATGCGACCGCGGGTCAAATCGTACGGAGAAAGCTCCACTACGACACGATCCTCAGGAAGGATACGGATGTAATGCTGACGCATCTTGCCACTGATGTGTGCAAGTACCTTGTGACCATTGTCGAGTTCGACACGGAACATTGCATTTGGCAAAGGCTCAACAATCTTGCCTTCAACCTCAATAGCGCCTTCTTTAGCCATATCCTCCACTTTCCCTGACATTCCCAAGTGCAAAATGCCTGGTAGTTTCCACTTCCGCGAGATGCGAAACGCGGGCATGTGCACGTGTACACACACCAATGGGACAGCTTACAGTGCGCACCTGGTATTTTGCAAAAAGGAATGACGCTGCCAGCAAAAGCAAAACTCCGCCCAACTGTTCCCAGTTGTGGCGGAGTCGCGGAAAATCCGAGCGATGACTAGTACACGTATACCATATCGCCGACCTGCAAGTCATTGAAGAACGCTGCAGAGTCCTCATGGCGCAGGTGCACGCAACCATGCGACAGCCAGTCAATCCGACCCGAGTGGAACGCGATGCCATTGTTGGTGAAGTAAACCGCGTTAGGCATCGGAGCATTATTGAACTCGTAGGAAATTTCGTCCTTCACCTTACGGGTGACGCTGAACGTTCCGTTAGGAGTGTCATACCCTTGCGCACCATGAGATACCGGAACGGGGCCATAGGTAACCTCGCCACCGTGCTGCAACCATGCACGGTTGCCTGCCTTATCAAGGCAAGCACGTGCCTGTGGCGGGCAAGAGCCACGGTCAATCTGCGGAGCCTCTGGGGCTGGTGCCGGAGCCGGGGCCGGTGCTGGAACTGGCTCTGGGGCTGGTGCCGGAGCTGGCTGTGGCAGCTTAGACTCAAGCAGACCTGGGAAGTGAACTCGCAAGTTGTCATCAGCAGCCTTGCGAAGCGCATCACGTTGTGCCGGTGGCAGGCCAGCGGTGGAGTTGTACACAGCATTGCGCGCATTCCAGGCTGCCTCGGCTGCCGCATCGGAGGAGCCAGACTGCATGTCAGAGGATCCTGGGATATTTACAGCCGGTAGTGCCGGCGCGGCGAATGCCGGCTGCACCAAGATGGCGGAAGCGGCCACAGCGGTGGATGCGGCGATTCCCGCGCGTCGCTTGAATACAGAAGGCTTGCGGTGCTTACTCATAGTGCAGAAGTATAGGGCTTTCAACTAGAAAACCGCCAATTGTATGACGATATTATATGAATTTTCTCAGAATCTTGGGGTGAGGATCCGCGGCCCCCCGGTGGTAGCAGCTACCGTATGCTCCCAGTGTGCTGACCACGATCCGTCGAGGGTAACCACGGTCCAGTCGTCGTCAAGCACGGCAGAATCTTCCGTGCCCAGGGTCAACATTGGCTCGATCGCAAGCACGGAACCCTCTTGAATAATAGGTCCGCGGCCCGGCTTTCCCTCATTAGCAAGGTAGGGCTCCTCATGCATGGTTCGCCCGATACCGTGGCCACCGTAGCCATCGACGATGCCAAGATCTACGCCAAATTTCTGTTCTGCCTTGCGCGTAGCCACTTCCAGCGCATGGGAAACGTCAGTCAGGTGATTACCAGGGACCATGGCTTTGAGACCTTCCATGAGCACCCACTCAGTGGCGCGGTTGAGCTTGTCGACGTCCTCATCGACCTCACCGATGCCAAAAGACCACGCGGAGTCCCCTACCCACCCTTCAAAGGTGGCGCCGCAGTCAATCGAGACTAGATCGCCTTCGCACAGGATTGTCTCGGCGTTAGGTATCCCATGCACGATCACTTCGTTGACGGAAGCACAGATGGAACCTGGGAAACCTTGGTATCCCAGGAAGGTAGGGATTGCCCCTGCGGAGCGAATCGTATCCTCGGCAATACGGTCCAGGTCCAGAGTGCTCATGCCTGGTTTGGCTGCGGCTTTCACAGCTTGGAGAGTGCGGCCAACGATTTCACCGGCGGCCTGCATTGCGTCAAGTTCCATAGGGGTCTTGGCGGCGATTACTTTTTGCTTTTTACGAAATCCCATTTTCTGCTTTCAAAAGTTAAAAACCGGCTGCTTGGAAACTCAAGCAACCGGTTTTCTATGGAGCGGGCGCTACTTGCCCAGAGCTTCCATTGTGCGGGCGTTGATATCCTCAACGCTACCCTCTGCCTCGATGGTGATGATCTTGTCACCGTAGTGATCGATCAGAGGCGCAGTTTCATCGCGGTACACACCAAGGCGGGTGCGAATAGTTGCCTCGTTGTCATCGGCACGACCACGCGCAAGCATGCGCTCGACAACGACGTCCTCAGAAACCTTGAAGTTCACAACGCCGTCGAGCTGCGCGCCTTTCGACGCCAAAAGGGACTCGAGAATGTCTGCTTGTTCGACGGTGCGTGGAAAGCCGTCGAGGAGGAAACCATTCACAGCATCTTCTTCTGCAAGTCGGGATTCCACCATGCGAGCCGTGACATCAGTCGGAACCAGCTTGCCAGCGTCAATATAAGACTTTGCCTCAACGCCAAGAGGGGTACCTTCCCCGATGTTGGCGCGGAACAGGTCGCCAGTGGAGATGTGTGGCACGCCGAGCTTTTCGGAGAGAATAGCGGCCTGGGTACCTTTGCCTGCGCCCGGAGGGCCGAGGAGTACGAGTCTCATTTAAGGAATCCTTCGTAGTTGCTTTGGAGGAGCTGGCTCTCAATCTGCTTTACCGTAGTCAGTGCAACAGAAACGAGAATCAAAATAGCAGTACCACCGAATGGCGTTGAGTTCGCTGCACCGGAGTTCACACCAAGATCCATCATGATGTTCGGCAGCACAGCAATAACACCGAGGTACAACGAACCGACAAACAGCAGACGATTCATTACATATCCAAGGTACTCGGCCGTCGGACGGCCCGGGCGAATACCCGGAATAAATCCGCCGTACTTCTTCATGTTGTCTGCTTGCTCATTCGGGTCGTACTGGACCGAAACGTAGAAGTAGGAGAAGAAGATGATCAGCGCAAAGTAGCCGAGGATGTACTGCCAAGACGACGGCGTCTGGAGGTACTGGATGACGTTTCTTTGCCACCAGTTATCCGGCACTGCAGTGGAGCCAGAGTTCACGATCTGTGTGATGAGCACCGGCACATACATCAGCGAGGACGCGAAGATCACTGGAATAACGCCAGCCTGGTTAACCTTCAGCGGCAGGTAGGTGGAGGTGCCGCCATACTGACGACGTCCGACCATGCGCTTGGCATATTGCACGGGGATACGACGCTGTCCCTGCTCAATGAAGATCACGCCAACCACGAGGATAACCACAGCCACCATGACCAGGGAGAACACCATCGGCCCCGAGGAACGGAAGATGTTCATGCCGTCGGCAGGAAGGCGAGTTGCAATGCCGCCGAAGATGAGCAAAGACATGCCGTTACCGATGCCACGGTCGGTCATGAGCTCACCGATCCACATCACAAGCACAGCGCCTGCGGTCATCGTCAACACAAGGAGGATCAGGTCGAAAACGTTTCGATCCGCCTTAAGCACCTCGATGCCCTGACCGAGCAGCTGCTGACGGTCTGCCAGTGCGGTGATGCCCGAAGATTGCAGGAGAGCCAGGCCTACCGTCAAATAACGCGTGTACTGCGTCATCTTGGTTTGGCCGGACTGGCCTTCCTTCTTCAGCTCTTCGAAGTGCGGAATCACCACGGTGAGCAACTGCACGATAATCGACGCCGTGATGTACGGCATGATGCCGATGGCAAAAATCGACAACTGCAACAACGCGCCACCTGAGAACAGGTTGATCAGCGAGTAGACGCTGTTCTGGTCGTTTGTCAGCTCACGCAGACGGCCAGCAATCGAAGCGTAGTCAACGCCTGGCGAAGGGATCTGCGCACCAATGCGGTACAAGATGATCATCGCCAAGGTAAACAAGATCTTCTTACGAAGATCCACATCCTTGAATGCTGCAATAAGGGCGGACACATATCCTCCAAGCATCCCCTGCCCGCAAGGGGAATCAAGGGAGACGGTGTATTTAAGTTCAGGAACGCCACGCGCTGAGAGGCGCGACAGAGATTCAACACGGCAACTTTACCAGTGTTTAGGCCTCAAGAGAATTTCCCCACACATTTTTCACCCTTGGACGCACCCCAACAGGCGGGCTAGGTACCTGGCAAATGCACCCCACAGGCAAGAGGTTCAGCAGCGCATTGGCATTGGAGCATTGTTCACAAACCACAGTCTTCCGCTGCGGACAGCCGGAAGCTGGCTAGAATTTTAGACTCCTTGTCACCGCACGGTATCCAGTGCTGTAACAGCGTTCACAGAGCTCTGGAGGGCGCACAAAATGACCGCAAAACGGCTCCAGTACAAGCGATTCTTGTTGATTTGGACGGCACCCGCCCTGAGAGCGAAGCCTTTTATGCACTTTCATCAGCCCCCCCTTTGAGCTTGCGACAACCACAATCCGGCTTTTGCACCACTCCTCCAGCCAACGCTTGACCGGGGAACCGGAGCGATTGTCATCGGTGCCTGCGATGGGCTGGCACGCTAGCTTTGGGTGAAGCTTCAGCCAATGGCTCGCATACCAGCAACCCCGGTTTGCCCGATATCTGTACCATCTCCGGCAATAGTTCCCTGCCGATACGCCCTGGGATCCACCTGCTGCCGGCTGCGGTGCTGCGAGAGCTGGAGCTGTTGCTGTCGCAAGAACTCCGCTTGGACTTGGTTCGCGCGGGTACGGTCGTCGATAAGCGCTAGCGCATAAGCCTGCGCACTGTCCGACGCCTCTGCTTCCGCTGCCGCCAACCGCTGACTTATGCGCGCGACGAACCCGGCCATAAAGGATCTACGTGCCCTGACCAGGCCCATGGTGCTGTCGATTCTTTGGGCACCGCTCAGCATGGACAGCCGCAAGATTGAATAGAGCAGCTCGATTCTGTCTAGGTGCCGAGGCATGCCGAAGAGAGTAACCGAAGCGATTCGCGACGGCCGCAGGCCAATATTGAACCCAACACAATGGAGAACTTCCGCTATCGAGAGCAGTAGGCGCGCTTGCATAGCGGAATAATTGCCGGTGATAGGAAACTCTCGGACCATAACAGCGCCATCATCGGCCTCTAGTTCACTGCGGTCCAGCCCATACTGCGCCAGCAATTGAAAGGCCTTCTCATAGAACACGTCCCCCTCCGGGGTACCCTGCCGATCTATGGCTTGATTCAGCAGCTTGCGTACCCGGGCTTTAATTCGCTCCATCATTCCCCCTGTTAGTCATTTGCCAACAGTGATACCGCTTTCGGTGCCGCTATGCGACGCCCCTAGTGGCGCAGCTGTGGATAACTGCTATGCAGCGCGAGACTGTGGATAAGGATTCATCCCGGACCGGCATGCAAAAACGGCCCCCTCCCTGCAAGAGGGAAGGAGCCGTTCGTGCTTTAAGTTCTTAAGCCTCGGTGACGGAGCCGCCAGCGGCTTCGATCTTTTCCTTGGCAGACTTGGAGAACTTGGTTGCGGTGACGTTGAGCTTGACGCTCAGGTCGCCGTTGCCAAGAATCTTGACTGGCTGGTTCTTACGAGCCAGGCCAGCTGCGACGATCTCAGCAATGGTGACGTCGCCGCCCTTAGGGAAGGCCTTCTCCAGATCCGCTACGTTTACCACCTGGAAAACGACGCGGTTAGGGTTCTTGAAGCCCTTCAGCTTTGGCAGACGCATCTGCAGTGGCATCTGGCCACCTTCGAAGGAGGCCGAAACCTGCTTACGAGCCTTGGTACCCTTGGTACCGCGACCTGCAGTCTTACCCTTGGATGCTTCACCGCGGCCAACGCGGGTCTTAGCCTTGTTTGAGCCCGGTGCTGGGCGCAAGTCGTGGAGCTTAATTGGTTCGCTCATTGTTTACCTACTCCCCCGCTACTTCTTCAACGACGACCATGTGACGAACCACTTTGATCAGACCGCGCACCTGAGGGTTGTCAGGTCGCACGACGGACTGGTGGATCTTACGAAGGCCGAGAGTCTGCAGCGAGTCCTTCTGGTTCTGCTTGGCACCAACGATGCCCTTAACCTGAGTAATCTTGAGGGCCATTGTTTAAGCCTCCTGAGCTGCTACTGCGCGAGCGCGCAGGATACGGGCTGGGGTGACCTCTTCGAGAGTCTTGCCACGGCGGGCAGCAACCTCTTCAGGGCGAACCAGCTGCTTGAGCGCAGCCACGGTTGCATGGACAACGTTAATAGCGTTGTCAGAACCGAGGGACTTGGACAGGACGTCCTGAACGCCAGCACATTCCAAAACTGGACGTGCAGCGCCACCAGCGATAACACCGGTACCAGGAGCGGCTGGGCGCAGCATTACGATGCCTGCTGCAGCTTCGCCCTGGACTGGGTGAGTGATGGTGCCAGCGACCATTGGAACGCGGAAGAAGTTCTTGCGAGCCTCTTCTGCACCCTTCTGGATAGCTGCTGGAACTTCCTTGGCCTTGCCGTAGCCAACACCAACCATGCCCTTGCCGTCGCCAACGATGACGAGAGCGGTGAAGCTGAAGCGACGACCACCCTTAACGACCTTAGACACGCGGTTGATGGTTACAACACGCTCGATGTACTGCGAACGCTCGTCCTGCTGCTGGTTGCGGCGATCATCACGATCACGGCCACGACCGCGGCGCTCGTTGCGCTCGTTGCTGTTGCTGTTGTTGTTCTCGTCGGCGGAGCGTCCGCCGTTACGCCGTTCACGTCCCGGCATTACGCGATCCTTCCGTTGATGTTCATGGTTGCGGTGATCATTAGAACTTCAGACCACCTTCACGTGCAGCGTCGGCCAAAGCGGCGACGCGACCGTGGTACTGGTAGCCGCCACGGTCAAAGACCACAGCTTCGATACCAGCAGCCTTGGCGCGCTCAGCGATGAGCTTGCCAACCTCGGCGCCACGTGCCTTCTTGTCGCCATCAAATGCGCGCACTGCGTCTTCCATGGTGGAAGCTGCAGCCAAGGTACGACCTGCGAGGTCGTCGATGATCTGCACGTGCATGTGGCGAGAGGTGCGGTGCACGACGAGACGTGGAGTCTCGGCAGTGCCACGCAGGTTCTTGCGGATGCGGAAGTGGCGGCGGGCACGAGCCTCGCGACGACGAGAGGAGATGTCCTTGCCTACTGGGAGGCGCTTGGTTACGTTGTTCTCGTTGCTCATTACTTACCCGTCTTTCCGACCTTGCGACGGACCTGCTCACCCTCGTAGCGGATGCCCTTACCCTTGTAAGGGTCATCCTTACGCAGACGACGGATGATTGCAGCGATCTGTCCGACCTTTTGCTTGTCAATACCCTCGATCGAGAACTTCGTGTTGCCATCAACAGCGAACTTGATGCCTTCTGGAGCTTCGATCAGAACTGGGTGAGAGTAACCCAGGGCGAACTCAAGGTTCTGGCCCTTCTGCTGCACACGGTAGCCGACACCGAAGATTTCCATCTTGATGGTGTAGCCCTTAGTAACGCCCTCAACGAGGTTGTTTACCAAGGAGCGAGACAGGCCGTGCAGAGCGCGGTTCTTACGTTGGTCGTCCGGACGGGCGACGACGATCTCGGATCCCTCAACGGAAACGGTGATCGGAGCTGGCAGCTCGAAAGACAGGGTGCCCTTAGGGCCCTTGACCTCGATGTTCTGACCATCGATCTTGGTCTCAACGCCGGATGGGATTGCGATTGGGTTCTTACCGATACGCGACATATGTCAATCCTCCCTTACCAGACGTAGGCGAGAACTTCTCCGCCTACGCCCTTCTCGGTAGCCTGACGATCGGTCAGGAGGCCCTGGGAAGTGGAAATGATTGCCACACCCAAGCCACCCAGAACCTCTGGCAGGTTGGTGGACTTAGCGTAAACGCGCAAGCCAGGCTTGGACACGCGACGAACGCCAGAAATGGAACGCTCACGGGATGGACCGTACTTGAGATCTAGCTTAAGGGTCTTGCCAACCTTTTCGTCAGAAACGGCATAGCCAGCAATGTAGCCCTCTTGCTTGAGGATCTCAGCGATGTTTGCCTTCAACTTGGAAGAAGGCATGGACACAGAGTCGTGGTACGCGTGGTTAGCGTTGCGCACACGCGACAGCATGTCTGCAATTGGATCAGTCATGGTCATAGGATTGTGACCTTGATGCCTTTCTCGCTGCGGTTCCCTTCCCACCCGGCGTTATCAGCTAACTAGCCGGCCACTGCCGCTCACCTAACTCAATAGTTAGGGAGCTCGCTGCCTTAGAATTTGCTGGACGCATTGGGCGGGGGGCCTACAACAAAGTAGGTGGAAAATGTACAAGTGGTACTTAAGTTCGCCTATTTGGGCATGCCAAAGAGCAACGATTTAAGTCCAACGCGCAACACTACCGCATAACACGAGCGTTTCCCAAATCTGTGCACTGGGTACTGCTTGCGCTTCTTCGCGCCCCTCACCACCGGATTTCCCCTGCCGCATCTTTGCTCGCCCGAGCAGCTCAATTGCCAACAACTATCCCAGGGCAGTGACGCCGAGAAGCAGCGCGGTGACGGCCACGATCGGGATGACCACGGTCACCATCGCAATGTCCTTATAGGACTGTTTATGGGTCATCCCGCAGACCAACAGCATGGTCAGTACCGCGCCATTATGGGGCAAGGAATCGAAACTCACAGAGGCCATCGCCATGATGCGGTGCATTGCCTCCATAGAAATCCCTTGTTCAGTTGCCATGCGGCCCAGGTCCGCACCGAAGGTTTCCAAGGTCATAGACAGGCCGCCCGCGGAGGATCCCGTGATACCCGCGATGACGCCGGTAGAAATCACCCCGACGATGAGGGCATTATCCGCGACAGAGAATACGCCGTCGCGAAGCACAGTGAAAGCGGCGAGTGAGCCGATCACAGCGCCGTAACCCACTTCGCTGGCGGTGGTGAACACCGGCAGAATCGCCGATCGTGCTCCCTCACCCAAACCGGTAATGAATACCGCAAATAGCCCCGGGCGCATGAGAAAAATGACAAGGATTGCTGTAGCTAGCGCGACGGTCACCGACCACGTGCCCAACACAGAATCCAGTTTGACGGCACCAAACTTCTTTTCCGCCAAATAGCTGAAATCAAGCTCCTTGGAAATCGCGTAGATGAACAGGTAGTTCATTGCCACCACAACCGCAATAGGAATGAATCCCAGGAAGCCACGGAGCGTGATGCTGCCAGGACCCCGGTGAGCTGGTAGATCAGCGTGCCCGCCCTCAGCATCCTCGAGTTCTTTCAGAGCTACGGCATTTGATGTGGAGCCGCCTTCCGGTTCATAGAGTTCCCCGGCGCGTTGCAGTGAGCGAACTCGATACTCCAACCAGACCATGCCGAGCACGAGCATCAATGCGGTGCCCGTCAGCCCAAGCGCGGGCGCAGCATATGACGTGGTACCGAAGTATTTGGTTGGAATCACGTTGTGTACCTGGGGGCTGCCCGGCAACGCGGCGATAGCAAAAGTAATGGTGCCAAACGCAATAGCCGCTGGCATTAGTCGTTTGGGAATCCCGGCTTCTTTGAACAGTGCCGTGGCGATCGGCACGATGGTAAATGCCACCACCCAGGCACTCACACCGCCATAGGTAAGGAGGGCCGTGGCGAGGACTGTGGAAGCCATCGCCCGCTTCGGACCAAAGGCCCTAGAGATTCCTTGGGCTAGGTCATGTGCAAGGCCGGATACCGTCATCAGACGGCCAAAGATCGCGCCGGTGAGGAAGAGCGGGAAGTAGTTAGTAATGAACTTGCCCAGTGCTGGCATGAAAATTTGGGTGTAGGTGGCCAGTAGCGGCGCCCCAGAAAGTGCTGTGGCCAGTAGCGCCGCAATCGGAGCGGCAATAACCACCGAATGCCCGCGATACGCCAACACAATTAGCACAATAAGTGAGAGGAAAATGCCTATCATCGGGATAACCATGAAAAGCTCCGATCGTTAAGGGGCCGTAACCGGGAGTGGAAAAATGATGGAACGCAAGAATGCGCGGCATGCGGCGAATCCCCCGTCGGACACCAAGATGCGCATTATGGAGTGCTCACGGAAGCTTTTCAGCGAGCACACTTTTGCCCAGGTGTCTTTGAAAGACATTGCGAGTGCTGCCGGGGTGAGTGCACCGCTGATCATCAAGCACTTCCAGAGCAAGGAAAACTTGTTTGAACTCACGGTGGATTTCTCCGCAAGCGCAGCGGCTTTGTTTAAGGGGCCGTTCGAGCAGCTAGGCCAGACCTCCATCCATGAGACTTTGACGGCCCCGACCACCGCGCATTATTCAATTATTCGAACCATGACCGTGACTGACGGTTCAGAAAAGTCTTTGAGCGCAATCGGCGAGCGCATCAAGAGGGACATCCTGTCGGTGTTGGAAAAACGCATCCGAGAGGAGGCCCCGCATGCGCAGCCAGCACCCCAGCTACGAGCACAGGCGGCAATGGCGCTGCTCACGGGGCTATCGCTCATGCGACGGGTGGGCGATACCGATTTCCAGGAGTTCCCACCCGCCGATCTCGCGGACTACTACGCGGGTCTTGTCCAAAAGATCCTTAACGGTCACGAACCAGCTCAATGACGTAGGAGCAATCCTTGTCACCGAAGCCTGCGTCCACCGTCTCCTGGTAGAAAGCGCAGGCCGCCTGCCCGAGCACCGCCGAGGTCCCAGTTTCCTCCAAGGCCTTCTTAGCCAGGTTCAGATCTTTGCTCATGAGCGCGGAAGCGAAGCCGGGCTTGAAATCGTTGTTCGCAGGAGAGGTGGGCACGGGGCCCGGGACCGGGCAGTTGGTGGTCAGCGCCCAGCTGGCACCGGTGGAGTTGGACACGACGTCGAAAAACGCCTGCGGGTTGAGGCCGAGCCGTTCTCCGAGCACCATGGCTTCCGCGAGGACAACTTGGTGCACACCAAGGATCATGTTGTTGCATACCTTAGCCGCTTGACCTGCGCCAATCGCGCCGCAATGGGTTGCCACTTTTCCGAGCGTGTCAAAGATTGGGCGTGCCTGGGCGAAGGCTTCGTCTGTGCCACCAACCATGAAGGCTAGTGTGCCGGCATCAGCGCCGACTATGCCACCAGAGACCGGGGCGTCAACAAAGCGGTGTCCTTGCGACTCAACCTTGGCCGCTGCTGCACGGGCCTCGTCGACGGCGATGGTCGAGCTGTCGATGAAGAGCACACTGCCGCTTGTCGACGGCAACACCTCCTCCAACACCTGGTCCACGAGTTTGCCATTTGGCAACATTGTGAAGATGACCTGCGCACCTGTTGCGGCTTGAGCTGCGCTGTCACATACCTCAATACCGTTAGCACGCGCCTGGGTTTTAGCTTCTTCCATGACGTCAAAGCCACGGACGGTGTGTCCGGCCTGCACCAGGTTACGGGCCATAGGGCCGCCCATGTTGCCGAGTCCGATAAATGCAATGGTGCTCATGTGGGTTCCTTTCTAGTCCATTTGTGGCATGGAGAAGTCTGCGCCGGTGGCGGTGCCGGATGGCCAGCGCGAGGTAACTGTTTTGGTCTTGGTGTAGAAGCGGAATGAGTCCGGTCCGTGCTGGTTGAGGTCGCCGAAGCCGGAGGCCTTCCAGCCACCGAAGGTGTGATAGGCGATTGGCACTGGGATTGGCACGTTGATTCCAACCATTCCTACTTGGACGCGGGCAGCGAATTCGCGGGCGGCACCGCCATTGCGGGTGAAGATGGCTACGCCATTGCCGTATGCGTGCTCATTTGGCAGCTTGATGGCGTCTTCAAAAGTGTCTGCACGGACGATCGTGAGCACTGGGCCGAAGATCTCCTCGGTGTAGATGGACATCTCTGGGGTGACGTGATCGAAGAGAGTTGGGGCGATGAAGTAGCCATCCTGGAGGGATTCGCCGTTGAATTCCTCGTCGGTGGCTCCCTTGCCACGGCCGTCGATAACCAGCTCAGCACCCGCAGCCTCGCCCTCGCCGATCAGCTTTTCGATCCGCTCAAGGGCGGACTGCGCGACGACCGGACCGTAGGAAGCCTGTGGGTCGAGAGAATGGCCGACCTTGAGCTCTGGAATACGCTCTTCCAGTTTCTTGCGCAGCTCGTTAGCGGTTTCCTCTCCTACTGGAACAGCTACGGAGATGGCCATGCAGCGCTCGCCAGCGGAGCCATAAGCAGCACCGATGAGGGCATCAACCACCTGATCCATGTCCGCGTCTGGGAGAATCAGCGCGTGGTTCTTCGCACCGCCGAAGCACTGGGCACGCTTGCCAGTTGCTGCGCAGCGCTCGTAGATATACTGCGCGATCGGGGTGGAACCGACGAAACCGACGGCCTGGATAATCTCGGAATCGAGGATCGCGTCTACGGCACCCTTGTCACCATGGACAACGTTGAACACGCCCGCCGGGCCGCCGGCCTCGATGAAGAGTTCCGCCAGGCGAACCGGGACGGATGGGTCGCGCTCGGATGGCTTGAGCACAAAGGCGTTTCCACAAGCAAGCGCCGGCCCGGCCTTCCACAGTGGGATCATGGCCGGAAAGTTGAATGGGGTGATGCCTGCGACCACGCCGAGCGGCTGGCGCATGGAGTACACGTCGATGCCGGTGCCAGCAGAGGTGGTGTATTCCCCTTTGAGCAGGTGCGGCGCACCGAGGGCGAACTCGAGGACGTCGGTGCCACGGATGATGTCGCCCTTCGCGTCCTCGTGGGTTTTGCCGTGTTCGAGGGAGAGGGTGGCGGCAATCTCATCGATGTTCTCGTTGATGAGGGCGATCCACTTCATGATGATGCGGATGCGCTTCTGTGGGTTGGTCTTTGCCCAGGAGATCTGGGCCTTGGCAGCGTTCTCGATGACCTGATTGACCTCTACGCTGCTCGCCAGGTGGACCTTGGCCTGGACCTGGCCGGTAGATGGGTTCATGATGTCGGCCGTGCGCTCGGCAGAGCCTTCGACCTTCTTGCCGCCGATGAAGTGCGGGACAGTATTAACCATGGAGCTTCTCCTCACGCAGATTGATGTGTTCTAAAGCACACCATACGGAGAGGTGGGTCACATTGGAAGCAAAAGTGTGATAGAAAACGCCGTTTACCCCTAAGGGGCGGTTAATGGCGCTCAGCTGGGAACATTCCTATCCCCGCGCACATTTCACGTGCAAAAGACGTATAAAGAGGGACAAAGGATGTCAGATATTGAGTTTTTGTTTTCGGTCAACGCAATCTATGTCGCTTGCTTGCTGGGCATGGTACTTACTTCTACTTTCGGCAAGCTGGCGTGGGTTGTAGAAAACCGTCGCAGCGTGGACCACATACAAATCCCCCGCCTATCTCCAGAGGCCATAGCGATACTCAGCGGTGGACGACACAACTTTATTTGGGTCATGCTTTTTCGACTCCGCCAGCTCGGCATCTTAACCCAAGATCAGCAGGGCAAGTTCTTCCTCTCTAACACGACCGCCATCCACTCCCCTTTCGTCCGGCAGTTCATCGAGATGCTTCGCAAAGGCAACTCCGATGACATACACTGGCGCCCCAACTCGCCCACTGAAATGTCACTGGCGGTTCGCGAGCTGGAAGCCCACAAGCTCTGGGGCACTCATCTGAAAGACGTCAGTCTGCCATTGGGCGTTTGCTCGTTCATCAATTCAGTATTCACTGTGGGCGGTTTTGCCCTAAGCATGGTCAGCTGGTGGATCAACCTCTGTTATGTGTACAAAATCACCGAATGGAATACTGACGGGCCCGTTAACTTCACCATCACTTTGGCCTTGTTCTTTTTGTCTTTCACTTACTTCAAAACCGTGAGCATCCCGCACAAGTTCAGCGACCGCGGTTTCCGCTGTTGGACTCACAAAGAAAAGGCCGGACTGGCGGGGTACCAGACTGGCGTGGGCCGCAGCTTCCTCAAGAACTGCGCTTTTCCTCGCGAAAATGAAATCTATAAGGTCGCGCTACACGGGCAGGTCTACCTGAGGTTCACAGAACCAGGCTTCCTAAGCCAATTTGCCTGGGTGATCCCAGAGACTTTTGCCGCCGAAGAACGAAGGCGCTCAGAGGACTAAACTTTTAAGGCATGACTAGTATCCCTGAATACATTGTGGGTGCCTACGCCGCTATGCCGACGACACAGGTAGAAAGCGAACAGTTTTATAACGCGCTCGCGGACTCCGGTTTCGTCACTGGCATCGAGGTCCCTTGGCTCGGCACAGCGTTTGCACCCGACCCAGACTGGGGCTGGCTGGCCGAGCAGCTATCTGGTCGATTCCGCGGCTGCATCGTCACCGCAATCCCAGGCACCATGAAAACGCTGGGAAACAATCCCCTTTTCGGAATTGCTTCCGGCGATCCGACCGGCCGAGCAGAGGGCGTGACTTTTGCCACCCAGGTCTTGCAGAAGGCAGCCCAACTCAACGAAGCCACCGGCGAGCAAACCATTTCTCGGGTAGCGGTTCACTCTGCACCGAGCCGCACTCCCCTCTGCAATGCACTGAGTGAGTCTCTCGCTGAGCTAGTTCCGATTGCGACCAGCCTCGGTCTTACCCTCATCGTCGAGCACTGCGATGCCCATGATGGAATCGGCCCCGGAGAAAAGGAGTTCCTCACTCTCGAAGAAGAAATCGCCGCATGCGCCGATACCAAGACCCCGATCACGATCAACTGGGGACGCAGCGTGGTGGAATCACATGACACCGATCAGCCCACAAAGCAGGTGAACCAGCTAAGGGAGTCCGGACTGTTGGGCGGCATCATGTGTTCCGGAGCTGGCCCCGATGCCACTCAGTACGGCCCAGCATGGGCCGATGCACACCTACCGCTCAGCACTGACGAACCATCGAGCTGGATGACACCAAGTACAGTGGCCGAATTCTGCAGCGCGGCGAAGGGGGCAGAGGCCTACCGAGGAATAAAGATCCAAGTACCCAAGGACTCCGACATCGCAACGCGCATTGCAATGCTCCGCGCGGTCCATGCAGCTATGAGCAATTAAGCCCAAGAGCCGGCCTGGGGATAATCCCAGACCGGCTCTTTTACTGCGCAAACTTAAGCATTCTTCGCCTTAAACTCGCGACGGCGAATGTGCAGGATCGGCTCGGTGTAGCCCGCCGGACTCTTCGTTCCCAGCAGGATCAGATCCTTGGCGGCCTGGAAGGCGATGGATTCGTTGTAATCCGCGGCCATCGGCTGGTAGGTGACGTCACCCTCGTTCTGCTTATCGACGACCACAGCCATGCGCTGCAGGGAGTCAACGATTTGTTCCTCAGTCACGATGCCGTGATGCAGCCAGTTGGCCAGCAGCTGAGAAGAAATACGCAGCGTGGCACGGTCTTCCATGAGGTCCACGTTGTGGATATCCGGCACTTTAGAACATCCGACGCCCTGTTCGACCCAACGCACCACGTAGCCCAGGATGGACTGGCAATTGTTGTCCAGTTCCTCCTTCTTTTCTTCCTCGGACCAGTCCGTAGTTGGTGCGACCGGAACCGTGAGCAGGTCGTGGAATGCATCGCGACGGCCGTCGCTACGCAGTTGCTCCTGCACCGCCGCCACGTTGACCTCGTGGTAGTGCGTCGCATGGAGGGTAGCTCCCGTTGGAGATGGCACCCATGCCGTGTTCGCACCTTCGCGTGGCTGGCCTCCCTTCGCAGCCAACATCTCTGCCATGAGCTCGGTCATTGCCCACATGCCCTTGCCGATCTGAGCCTTGCCCGGCAGCGAGTTCGCAATGCCCGCATCAACGTTGTTGTCCTCATAGGCGAGCTTCCACGGCGAAGTCTGCAGGTCAGCCTTGCGCACCATGGCGCCCGCGTTCATGGAGGTGTGGATCTCATCGCCGGTACGATCCAGGAATCCGGTGTTAATGAATACCAGGCGATCCGCAACCTCCTGGATACAAGCGTCGAGGTTGACAGAGGTACGACGCTCCTCATCCATCACGCCAACCTTGATGGTGAATTCTGGCAGCTCGAGCAGTCGCTCGACGGCACCGAAAAGCTCATTCGTGAATGCTACTTCTTCAGGACCATGCTGTTTCGGCTTCACGATGTAGATGGAACCGGTGCGTGAATTGCGCAGCTGGTTGCGCTTTTCCATTCCCGGAATGGCGGCGGCCGAGGTGATGATGGCGTCCATGATGCCCTCAAAGATCTCCTCACCATCGATGAGGATCGCAGGGTTTGTCATCAGGTGGCCTACGTTTCGAACCAGCTGCAGGGAACGTCCATGCAGTCGAATCTCCGCACCATTGCGCCCCATGAACATGCGGTCCTTGTGCAGCGCACGAATGAAGGTCTCGTTACCCTTCGTGACCTCCTCAGTGAGAGTGCCATCCATCAGGCCCAGCCAATTGCGGTAGCCAAGCACCTTATCTTCTGCATCGACGGCGGCGACGGAGTCCTCAAAGTCCATGATGGTGGTGACCGCGGATTCCAGGATGATGTCCTTCATACCAACCGGGTCGGTGGAGCCGATTGGGGACATCGGGTCCAGCTCCAGGATGATGTGCAGACCATTGTTGCGTAGCAGGATGGATTCCGGATGATCGATGGTGCCCCGGAAGCCGCGGTACGCCTTGGAATCTTTCAGGCAGTATTCATCGCCCTTAGCCTTTGCGACGAACTCGCCGCTCATGATCTTGTACTTCTCTACGTCTTTATGGGAAATGCCGTCGAGGGGCACGGCCCGGTCGAGGAAGTCTCGACCCCACTTAATAACCTTGTCACCGCGAACCTTGTTGTAGCCGCCCTTCTTCTCAGCGCCGCCGTCCTCAGAAATGGCGTTGGTTCCGTATAGGGCGTCATAGAGGGAACCCCAGCGGGCATTTGCCGCGTTGATGGCGAAGCGGGCATTCAGTACGGGAACCACGAGCTGTGGGCCTGCAATGCTAGCAATTTCCTCATCGACGTTAGCGGTCCGAATTGGCTGCGGATCAGGCTGTGCTACCAGGTAACCGATCTCGCGTAAGAATGCTTCATGCTCCGCGGGGTCTGGCTGACCAGGATTTTCGGCGTAGTGCTGATCGAGTTTGGCTTGCAACTCATCGCGCTTGGCAAGCAGCTGTTTATTGCGAGGGGTGAAGTCGCGCACGATGCGGCCAAAGCCACTCCAGAAGTGGTCCGCATCCTTGCCGACGTGAGGCAGAATCTCCGCGTTGACAAAGTCATACAGCACGCGGGCGACGTTCATGCCACCAATTTCTACGCGTTCGGTGTGCGGTTCCTGGAAATCAATCGTGATGGGCGCGCTCATGGTTACTCCTCGGGAAGCTTTCGATGTTTGGTTGGTCCGTCACAAACTTCACTGATCCGGCAGCGAGCCGGAGGGGAAGTGTGTTAGCGAGGTAACAGCCACCCTAGGTGACGCCCATCACAAAGTGAAGGAAATTTTGAAAACTACCCCTTTACCAACTTTACAAATTGGCGACAATAGTGATTCATTTCATGTTCTTCCGGCGTCCTACATTTGCAAAATGCGCCCGCAATCCCTGCAGGCCGAGCCGTTTTTGAGACCAACATCACAGAGAACTTTGCAAGCTAACATTTTGCAGTTTTCACAAAACCCCCTCCCACCCCCAAGCAAATCTTAACCCTGCAAAGCCATTGACCGCGAGACCTAAATCACACATGCTTGGGGACATGTCGAGCAACACACTCCCCTTTCTGGAGATCCAACAGCTCCGACACCCCACCTTTTGCACACACTAAGGAGCTAATCCCATGAGCAACGTAGGCAAGCCACGTACCGCAGCCGAGATCCAGCAGGATTGGGACACCAACCCCCGCTGGGAAGGCATCAGCCGTGACTACACTGCCGAGCAGGTAGCTGAGCTGCAGGGCAACGTCGTCGAAGAGCACACGCTTGCGCGTCGCGGAGCCGAGATCCTGTGGGAAAAGGTCAGCCGCAAGGATGATTCCTACATCAACGCACTCGGCGCACTGACCGGTAACCAGGCTGTCCAGCAGGTACGCGCTGGTCTGCAGGCGGTGTACCTCTCCGGTTGGCAGGTCGCAGGTGATGCCAACCTTTCCGGGCACACCTACCCAGACCAGTCCCTATACCCAGCGAACTCCGTCCCTAACGTTGTTCGCCGCATCAACAATGCGCTACTGCGTGCCGACGAAATCGCACGCGCCGAGGGTGACACTACCGTTGAAGACTGGCTCGTTCCGATCGTCGCCGACGGCGAAGCCGGCTTCGGTGGAGCGCTGAACGTCTACGAGCTCCAGAAGGCAATGATCGCTGCCGGTGCCGCTGGCACCCACTGGGAAGACCAGCTCGCTTCCGAGAAGAAGTGTGGTCACCTCGGCGGCAAGGTCCTCATCCCAACCCAGCAGCACATCCGCACCCTGAACGCTGCCCGCCTAGCAGCCGACGTTGCTAACACCCCGACTGTGGTGATCGCCCGCACCGATGCCGAAGCAGCAACCCTCATCACCTCCGACGTCGACGAGCGCGACCGCCCATTCATCACCGGCGAACGCACCGCAGAAGGCTTCTACAAGATTCAGAACGGCATCGAACCATGTATCGCACGTGCGAAGTCTTACGCGCCTTACGCCGACATGATCTGGATGGAAACCGGTACCCCGGATCTGGAGCTCGCCAAGAAGTTTGCTGAAGCCGTCAAGTCCGAATACCCAGACCAACTGTTGTCCTACAACTGCTCCCCATCCTTCAACTGGTCCAAGCACCTCGACGACGCCACCATCGCCAAGTTCCAGCGCGAACTCGGCGCCATGGGCTTCAAGTTCCAGTTCATCACCCTGGCTGGCTTCCATGCCCTCAACTACGGCATGTTCGATCTGGCTCACGGCTACGCCCGCAACGGCATGACCTCCTTCGTTGACCTGCAGAACCGCGAGTTCCAGGCTGCCGAAGAGCGTGGTTTCACCGCCGTCAAGCATCAGCGCGAAGTGGGCGCAGGCTATTTCGATCAGATCGCCACCACCGTGGATCCAAATACCTCCACTGCTGCCCTGAAGGGCTCGACTGAGGAAGAGCAGTTCCACTAGACCTCGCCCGTTTTCTGTCTCAGGCATATCACATGGCGGTAGTGAGCCAATTCTGTACTCTCTTCTACGCGTCGACGGAATCCGATAGCCACCCACCAGTCGGCGACAACACGATCATGATTTCGCCCCCATGATTTTGCAGGTAACAAGAGCGCTACTAGTCAGCATTCTGAACGGCCATTCACAAAATCATGGGGCGAAATCATGGTCGCAGCCTTCTAAGCCGCTAGAATCCTCTTATCCCAGCAGAAAACCCGCTACCTAAAACAAGGTAGCGGGTTTAGAACCGAGAAAGGCTAGTGCTCAGCCTGGCCTGGCTTCTTGAATGGGAAGCCCAGTTCGCGCAGCAGCGCGCGGCCTTCGTCATTGTTCGTAGCCGTGGTGACGATGGTGATGTCCATACCGCGTGGGCGGTCGACCTTGTCAACATCGATTTCGTAGAACATGGTCTGCTCGGTGAGGCCGAAGGTGTAGTTACCATGGCCGTCGAACTGCTGGTCGGAGAGACCACGGAAGTCGCGGATACGTGGGAGGGCGACGGTCAGCAGACGGTCGAGGAATTCCCACATACGGTCGCCACGCAAGGTAACGCGAGCGCCAATTGGCATGCCTTCGCGAAGCTTGAAGTTAGCGATGGACTTCTTCGCACGACGAAGCTCTGGCTTCTGACCGGTGATCAGGGTGAGGTCTTCGAGTGCGCCGTTGATCAGCTTGGAGTCACGAGCGGCGTCGCCGACACCCATGTTGACAACAACCTTGACTACGCCAGGGATCTGCATGATGTTCTCGTAGGAGAACTCTTCATTCAGCTTGGTGCGGATCTCTTCGCGGTAACGGGTCTTGAGACGCGGAGTGTAGTTTTCGCTCATTTTAGATGTCCTTCCCGTTCTTACGCGAGATACGAACGCGCTTGCCGTTCTCGTCTACGCGGTAGGCAACGCGAGTTGGGTTGCCGTCGGCGTCGAGAACCATGACGTTCGAAACGTGGATCGGGGCTTCCTGAGTCACGATGCCGCCGGACTCTGCGCCACGCTCTGGTGCGGAGTTAGCAACGTGCTTCTTGATGCGGTTGACACCCTCAACGATGACCTTGTTGGTCTTTGGGAAAGCCTGAATGACCTTGCCCTTTGCGCCCTTGTCTGGGCCGGAGATGACGAGTACGTTATCGCCCTTATGGATCTTCATGGGTTAGATCACCTCCGGTGCGAGAGAAACGATCTTCATGAACTTCTTGTCACGAAGCTCACGAGCGACTGGGCCGAAGATACGGGTTCCCTTTGGCTCGTTGTCGTTCTTGATGAGAACTGCAGCGTTCTCATCGAAGCGAATGTAGGAGCCGTCTGCGCGACGGGTTTCCTTCTTGGCGCGGACGATGACTGCCTTGACAATCTCGCCCTTCTTTACGTTGCCGCCTGGGGCAGCTTCCTTGACAGTAGCGACGATGACGTCGCCAATGCCAGCAAAGCGTCGAGTGGAGCCACCGAGAACGCGGATGCACAGGATTTCACGTGCACCGGTGTTATCGGCAACCTTCAGACGCGATTCTTGCTGAATCACTAGGGTCTCCTGACCTGGTTGAAACTTGATGTGCGCCGGATTTCCGTCCCGAGCGCACGCGGTCGGTGTTGCACAAGGTAAAACACGAAAAAGTTCCGGGCCCATTTCCTTAGCCAAAGCTGGGATTATGGATCTCGCGGGTTGTGCAACTGAAGTAGCCTAACACGCTGGAGTTTCGCTTCAAAATCCGTGTTTCCGATAAAGCTTTCCACGCCAGCTAAGCTCTAAAGCTATGACCTATCGCCTACTGTTAGCCGGCCTCACCTTGCAGGCGATCGCTGCGTTAGTTTTCCTCGGCAGCGGATTTGGCCTCTCCTGGCCGGCACGTCTCATTGTCCCCAGCGTTCTAGCCTTACTCGGCTCTGCCGTAGTCCTGTTCAGCGTATACCGCAAGCACACGGTGGGAACACCCAAGGCGCTAGCGATCGTCGGTTCTCTGCTCAATTTGCCAGGTTGGGGCAGTTGGCTGCTTGTTGCGCTCACCTCAGAACCAGGCGATCCCGTCATCAACATCACTGGTCTTTTGGCCGTTGTGGGATTTGTGATCACAGCCTTTGCATTGTTCGGAGCGATTGTCCAACCGTGGCTAGAGCGGGCACAATACCGCTTCACCTGGGCCGCACTGTTCCTGGCTTTGCAGCTAGCAGCTCAGGCCTTCACGTGGTACCGATACTCAAACCAGGCGTTAGATACGGCTCTCCAGGACTGGTTCATCCCATTGCTGTTGGTGCCCGTTTTCATCGGCGGCATCCAGTTGCTGGTGGCCACTAACGTCAAGCACAACCCGCACGCGAAGATCTTGTCCACCATTGGCGCGGTGCTATGCATGCTGGGGGCCATTCCCTTCTTCGGGCTTTTTGGTAGCGAATTGGCACTACTCAGTACTTTTGCTGCTGCGGTCGTTGAATCGTTCCAGCTGCGTCCCTGGCGCCGGGGCCGGCAAGAACGCCCGGCACGCGAAGAGTAGCGGAGTTATGTTCACTTCAAAGCTTCTGAACTCAGTTCCGCCGGGGCCGATGCTGATCGCAGGCTGGTTTAGTCTGCTGATTCTTGGTTCCGTTTTTCTTTTGCCAACCCGAACACCATTGGTGGCAATCCTAGGGCTCGTCACGTGTGCCGTTATCGGCCTAGCGTGCTACCGCAGCGAGCTGCTTTCCAGCCGCATTCTTGGCTCCCTAAGTGCAGTCATTGGGATTTTGCTGTGGATCATCGCGGCCCTTGACACCATGGATCCGGGTGATGACGTGCTTTCTCCTGGCCTGCACATCCATTACGCTCTGTTCACCGTATTCGCTCTCGGTGTTGCGCTCTTCGCGGCAACTTCAGCTCGCTTCACTAAGCACGCCTCCGCTGCGGCGAAAAGCCCCTGGCCGCTAGCGTTCCTTCTCGGCTACGCGCTGGCAGGGCCGTGTTGGCTGCTCTGCTCTTTGTACCCGTTCTCACAGGATTGGGTCATTTCGCAGCTCCACGCCGTCCCCGCCATGGTCGGCGTGTTGCAGTTGACACGAACTCTCGCGGTACTGCCGTCGCCGGCGCGCGACCTGTCTCTAATGTCCAGCATCATTGCAGTGATTGGCTTCCTCACTGTGGCGCTGTCACCCGTTACGTGGATCCCTGCCGCTCTGCTGACTGCGATTGCGTGCTTCAAGTCTTATCGACAAACCTAAGGCCCCTCCTGCGCTTCTCACCGTGTTGAGTCTTTGCACGATTTACACCGGCAGCGCCTAAACAGTGGAACAATAGAGAAATGATCGAGCACACTTCCGCCTCAGTCACTCAGCTGCGCGACGTACTCTCCGACACCACCTTCGTGTTGGAACCTTCCGCGCAGGAGACTGCCCAGGCCCTCGTCCACCAGGTAGACGACTATGTTCTGCCGCGGCTGGCAAACATCGATGCACCGCTACTTGCCGTGATCGGCGGTTCCACCGGCAGCGGAAAATCGACGCTGGTCAACGCCGTTGTGGGCTCGCAAGTGAGTGTTTCCGGCGCGATCCGGCCGACTACCCGCCAACCGGTTCTGGTGGCCAATCCGGAGGATGCCGAGTGGTTCGCCGCTGGACAGGTTTTACCAGGCCTCGCCCGCGAACACGGCGCGGCTGCTGCGAATCCCACCGCCACCTCACTACGCACCGTAACCACCGAGACTCTGCGGCCGGGCCTCGCGCTTCTCGACGCCCCCGACTTCGATTCCATCGATGATAAGAACCGGGCCCTCGCCTCGCAGCTCCTTGCGGCGGCGGACCTGTGGATCTTTGTCACCACCCCGGCGCGGTACGCAGATCAGCTGGTTTGGAATTTCCTGCACGATGCGGCATCCCGCAACATCGAGGTCATAGTGGTGCTCAACCGGGTCGACGAGGAAGCGATGCGGACTGTCCCGGAGGATCTCCGGCGCATGATGCTCGACGCCCAGCTCGGTGATTCGAAGCTCATCACGGTGCCCTATGTTGAGCATCTTTCCGGGCTGCTTGCACCCGACCTTGTTGCTCCGCTGCGCGATCATTTGGCGCAGCTGGCTGCGGATTCTGTCGCCCGCAGAGCAATGGCAGCGAAGACGGTGCAAGGCGTGGTTGGACAGATCACGGCAAAGGTAACCGGGCTCGCTGAGATTAAGGCGCGTGAGGAAGAATTCGCCGCCCAGCTCGACGGCGCCATCGATGACACCTATGCACGCGCCCGCGACCAGGTGATTGATGCCACCCAGGACGGCAACCTGCTGCGCAAGGAGGTTATGCAGCGCTGGCAAGACTTCGTGGGAACCTCGGATGCTTTCCGAACCATGGAGCGGTGGTATTCCCTGGCAGTGGATCGCCTCGGTAGCTTCTTCACTGGCAAGCCGGCGCCGGTGCGGGAAGTGGAGACTGAAATTGAAGCCGGGTTGCATGCGGTCGTCGTGGATGCCGCAGAAACTGCAGCGACGCGCAGCTGGTCTCATCTGGGTACTGCGGCTCCGGAGTTGCGGGCGTCGGCAAGCCCAGAGCTGGCTCATGCCAGCGCCGACATCACAGAGGCTACTGCCCAGCTGGTACGCGACTGGCAGGCAAGCCTCGTGGACACTATTCAAAACAGCGCGGGCGACAAACGGATGCAGGCCCGCATCATGTCTTTGGGGCTCAATGTGGTCACCGTAGCGCTGATGCTGGTTGTCTTTGCTTCTACCGCTGGGCTGACTGGAGGCGAGATCGCGATCGCTGGCGGCTCCGCAGTGCTCGGCCAAAAGATGTTGGAGACGATCTTTGGTGAGGATGCTGTGCGGCGGATGGCCAAGCACGCCCGCACTGACCTGGATAGTCGCATTGAAACGTTGTTCGGGTCAGAGCGTAGCCGTTATTACGAGGTTACTGACGACCTTGTGCGTGGCTCGAGCTCACAAGACCTCACCGTGGCCCGCGACCACGCTAATGCGGAAGCAGGTGCCTAAGACATGGGTGTTTTCAAGTCCAAGGCAACCTTAGGCCAGCGCCTGGCGGCTTTAGAAACCGCGGCTGAACTCGCCCAAGGCATGCTCAGCCCGGCAGAGGAAGAGGCTCTCAGGCACGTCATCGATAGTGCGGCGCAGCGTCGTGCCTTGTCCGCGGACCATACTGTCGTGGGCTTTTTCGGCGCCACCGGCTCCGGCAAGACTTCTTTGTTCAATGCCGTCGTTGGGGAAGACCTAGGTAAGACCGCTGCGCGGCGCCCTACTACCTCCTCTCCCCTGGCGGCGGTGTGGCATCCCGAAGGCGCTGAAGAGCTACTCGATTGGTTGGAGGTGGAGGACCGTCGCAATCGCAGTGGGGATTTCGCACGCGATGCGGGTCCGCTGATCCTGCTGGATCTGCCCGACTTTGACTCCGTGGAACCGATCCACCGAGAGATCGCTAGCCGCTTGGCTGGCCAAGTTGATGTGTTGGTCTGGGTCACCGATCCCGAAAAGTACGCGGATACGATCATTCATGATCACTTCATCCGGCCTCATGCCGCGCACAGCTCGGTGACGCTAGCGGTGCTCAACAAGTCAGACAAACTGCGCCCGGAGGATTTGCGTCCCGTCACGCAATCCTTGGAGCAGCTCCTAGTGGAAGACGGGCTGCAGAAAGTTAAGGTCATTGCCACGAGTGCCAAGACGGGCGCCGGCGTGGCAGACATCCGGGGCGCCATCGCAAAGGTTGCCTCCGCGCATTCCGCCCAGACGGCACGCCTGGAGGCAGACATAGCTGCCGTGACAGCCCCACTGCTGGGGAGTGAGAAGCTAAAGAAGGTCACCGATTCTGAGAAGAAGGCCCTGGATGATGCCCTCGCTCAGGCCGCTGGTACCGAATACATCTCCGGCGTCACCGCAGCCGCATACCGGAAGCGCCTCGGCCTCAAAACGGGGTGGCTGCTGACCTCGTGGATGCTGCGGCTTCGCCCAGACCCGCTGCGTAGACTCGGCCTTCAGGAGAAGTCCGATGAGGTCGGCGTTCACCGTAGCTCGCTCCCGCCTATCGACGCATCCCGGCGCGCGGTAGCCAACCGGGGCGTGCGCGAATACGCTACGTCGGTAGCCAGCGGATTGCCAGAACGGTGGGCAAACCAGATCTCGGATCGCACTGAGGACATTATCGAGGCGCTGCCCGAGCAACTCGACCGCACCGCTGCCCGTACTGAGCTGCCCGCACAGCCCAGCAAGGTCTGGGGGCTGTTCACCTTCGTACAGTGGCTTGCTTTGCTCGCTGCTCTGGCTGGCATCGGCTGGTACCTGGCCGTAGCCTTCTTCCCTGGGCTCATTGACCCACTGGTTGACGGCCCCCTCATCCCTCACATTGAGGGCTGGCCGCTGCCGACGTTACTCATCGCAGGAGGTCTCCTCCTGGGCATACTGCTCGGCCTGTTCACCGCGGTGTTTGGCGCAGCGATCGGTGCGGGTATCAAATCACGGACCCGCAGGGCGCTGCGTCGCGAAGTGCAGGAGCTTAGTGCAGAGCAGGTCACCGCACCGCTGCTCGACGTCCGGAGCCGCTACCTCGACTTCCACAAGCAGCTCGCCATTGCCACTGCGAGGTAGCCGTCTAGGACGCCCGTGTGATGGCCGTGATGCGGCCTAAATCTACGTTGCCACCGCCATCGCGCAGCTGCACCACCAGCTGCTCTCCCACTGCGGTGGGGAGTACTAAGTCCCACGGCAATTCAGTCATGGTGGTGTTGCGGCGCTGCTGGTGAAATGTCCGCAGCGCGTGGGCAAGCGAAACCGTGACGTCGCCTTCGCAGGACACCACGAAGCTATCTTCGCCGAGCGTGCGTCGGTCGAGTGCTGGTAAGTGGGTAAGTGAAAGTTTAGGGGCGTCGATAAGCGGGCGGATCTGCTCGACTACCCCGAAGCGGCGGCGTATTCCTGTGGTGTCCCTCAGGATGAGCGGTGCACCCACCTCAGCTTTGATGACCTCGTCCAAGGCCCAAGTCACGGGGCGTTGCGCTGCGCGCGCGTGAGAACTTCGAACAACCACGGTTTCTGCATCTAGGCTAAGAAGATGTTCTTGTGTTCGCACCGTCACTGCCACCGAAGTGTGCTGCACGGTGCGCGGATAGCGCTGGCCGAGCTGTTGGAGTGCCTCTGCCGCGTCCGCATCATCCAAGCCACCCACGCCACTGTTGTCCAGTAACCGGAGCAGGTCGGCAAAGTCGAGCTGCGGCAGCGCCTCCCATAGGTCCTGAACCTGGCCGAGCAGTTTTGGTATTCGAGTGGGGTCTTTCACTCCCCTGAGTCTAGGCGAGCTATTCGTAGCGCAAGGCATCGATCGGGTTCAGCCGCGCAGCTTTCGCTGCGGGGTAGTAGCCGAAGAACAGGCCGGTAGCCAGCGAGAACAACAGCGATACCAGCACCACGCCGAGCGGAGGGAACACGAAAGTACCCAACAGTTGGGCACCGATCATGCCGAATACGGAACCGATCACCACGCCAATCATTCCGCCGACAAGTCCGATAATCATCGCCTCGATCACAAACTGCCATTTGATGTCCCGACGGCGCGCCCCAAGGGCCTTCCGCACGCCAATCTCTCGGGTACGTTCAGTCACGGTGATGAGCATGACGTTCATGACGCCGATGCCACCAACGAGGAGGGAAATGCCACCGATAGCCGCTACCACCATGCTGATCGAGTTCAGCACGCTATTGACAGACTCCAGTTCGCTACCAAAGTCCGACACTTTGACCCGGTAGTCATCATTGCTCTCATAAAGCTGATCGAAGTAGGACTGGATATCCTGCTTAAGTTGATTACTGTCACCAGTCCCGGCAACCCGAACGCTGATGCTGGAGTACGCGTCAGGCGTCAGAACCCCCGAATCCGAATCAACTTCTGCGGGCAGCAAAGCATAAGGAATATATACAGAGGCGGTTTCCATCGAGCCGACTAGCAGCCCTTGCTTCGCTTTCTTCGCCACTCCCACCACGTTGAACACCTGCGATTCACCCTCAGCGGTGAACTCTATTTCGGAGCCCAAGGCAGCATTCGCATCGCCTTCGAATAGCGCATCGGAGACTTCGGGCGAGATCACCGCTACATGCCGCTCCTCTGAAAGGTCTTGCTCCAGTATGGGGCGTCCCGCTTCGATATCAACGCTGTTCATCCACAGGAAATCTGCGTTCACGGGAGCCAAAGACACTTTCTGGTCCTTCGCAGCAAGGCTGGCTCCAATGGAGCTGAGGCGGTGTACTTCACCTCGCTGATAGCTGGGGTTACCGATCCCGACGCCACTGATCTGCGGCCCGAAATGTTCTCGGAGCGCCTCGACTTGTGCTTCGGTGATGAGGGAATCCGGGTCGGCCACGGCTTCGTTGAAGTAGTTTTGTTCCTCTTCCGCAGCTTCGCTGCGCTGGGTCACGGAAACTGACAGGTCACTCGCCCCGAGTGCAGCCAGGCTTCCGAAAGTCTGGGTTTTGAGGGCATGGCCAAGCGTCATGATGGTAATCACGGAAGCGATACCGATGATGATGCCGAGCAGTGTCAGCATGGAGCGCATTTTCGCAGTCTTTAGGCTGCCGAGCGCTAGCGAAATGGCCTCTCTAATGGACATCGGTTGTCTCTTCCTCTGCCGCCATGATTTTGCCGTCGACCATCATGACGGTGCGCTGTGTTTCTGCCGCAAGCTCGGGGTTGTGCGTAATGAAGGCGATCGTGGTCCCATGTTCCTGGTTGAGCTCATGGAACAGGTCCATGACCATCCTTCCGGTCGCGGTGTCGAGCGCACCGGTAGGTTCATCAGCCAGGATGAGGTCCGGGTTGTTCGCCAATGCCCGGGCAATAGCTACGCGCTGCTTCTGTCCACCAGAAAGCTGATTCGGCAGGTGCCCCATGCGGTCTGCCATCCCCACCATTTCTAGTAGCTCTTGTGCGCGTTCACGTCGCTGATTGACCTTGACTCCCGCGTACATCATCGGCATCTCCACGTTTTTCAGGGCGTCAATCCTTCCGATGAGGTTGAAGTTCTGAAAGACGAAGCCGATGTTTTCGCTCCGGTAGCGCGCGAGCTCATCGTCGTCGGATTCCAGCACGTTCACGCCGTCGAAACTGTAGCTGCCTGCAGTGGGGCGATCCAGCATCCCGACAATGTTCATCAGTGTCGATTTACCGGATCCCGAGGCACCAATCACCGCCACGAATTCCCCCGGATCGATATGAAAATCCACCCCGTGCAGCACGGTTAATTCACTGTCAAGCCCGGCGTTGAAAGTGCGGACGATGCCGCGTAAGTCGATGAGGTGCGTCATCGCGCTACCCCTCAATCGATACGAGCTTATCGACGTCCGCCTCGTGCTTACTTACCGACGTCACCACCTTGGTGCCAGCTTTAATTTCTGGCCCTGTGATCACCGCATCAAAGTTGCTTTCTGTGACCAGGTCCACCGGGACTCGCTTGACCCGCCAGGCATCTGACTCCTCCGCCAGGATGAGCACGTCATGACCAGTCTCGGTTTTGATCACGGCTTCCCGCGGCACGGCGAGAGCTTGGGGGCGCTTATCGACGACAATCTGCAGCTTCGCGCTAGCTCCGAGCCGGAGCCCCTCCTTGTCCCCGGTTACTGCGATCTCGACCGGGAACTCTGCCTTCTGACTCGGCTGCTTCTCGCCTTCCGCCTGTGGAGTCTGCGCTACCGGGGAAATCCGGACCACATTGCCACTAAACTTCTTATCCCCGGTTGCCGGCGTAGTAAACGTGACTTCGTCTCCGGCCTTAAGCTTGCCGACCTCAGATTCCTTCACCTTCGCCGTCACGGTGAGCCGATCGGTATCGGCGACAGTAAGCAGCACGCCTTCAGGGGCCGCGCCTTCTATCGCACCCAACTCTGAGATCACCCCGGCATGCGGTGCACGCACCTCAGCCTCCGACATATCCACCTGCATGTGTCGCGAAGTAACTGATTGGCTAGCACCGGCTGCGTCCACCCCCGCCGCGGCTTGCTCAGCGGCGATTCTCTCGGCGTCGATTTGTTGCAGGGTGGCGAGTCGAGCGGACTCCACGGCCAACGCAGCTTCTTGTTGCGCCGCCGCAGCATCCGCGACCTTGGCTTGTGCTACCGCGAGATCTCGATCCACTGCCACGAGGGTGCGCTGCATTTCTTGCTGCTTGAGGTCGGCGTCGCGCTCAGCTCGGTCGAGGCGATCCTCGGCAGTCGCCATGTCTAGGGTTGCCACCGGCGAGGCGGTATCTTCCACCAGTACCCCGTAGATTGTGGTCGCAGTAATCCGGGCAAGCTCGATAGCAGCATCTCGGTTCTCGTCACGCGCTGCGACGAGAGCCCGGTCTTGTTCAGCGATGCGCGGATCTGCGCCTTGGAGGCGGTCGGATTGCAGGTCGTTATATTGCTTCTGGGCCAAGGTTAGTTCGGAGTCAGCTTGGCGCAGCGCAGCCGTAGCGCTGTTGATCTCCGGGTTCATGCCCATCTGGTAGCGGTCCCGCGACTGCTGGTACGCATTTTGAGCCGTAGCGAGTTGTTGTTGAGCAGCTGCGGCTGCTTCCGCTTGCTGCGCAGCTTGTAGTTCAACCTGACGCTGGAGTTCTGTGGTGTCCATGCGGGCGAGGACTTGGTCCGCTTGTACCTTGTCGCCTGCGCGCACCTTCAGCTCTAGCACTGGCCCAGTCAGACGCGAAGTCACCGAGGTGTATTTGTCCGCCATGACTTCGCCCGTAGTCGCGACCTTGGCCACCACGTCCTTCTTCTCTACCTCTTTGACCTCAGAGGCCGCGATCGCGGGATAGGAATCTTTGCCCAGTATTGAGGCAGCAGCCCAGGCCCCCCCTCCGCCAACGACGGCCAACGCTGCGATGCCTGCAACGAGCTTTTTCCGCATTTCCGCGATTCCTTTGTGTAGTTTCTGGTAGCCAACATTATAAGAATAGGAGCTACGGAAAAATAGATTCAACAAACCCTGACAAATATCAGGGTTTACCCTACCCCCTTGTTTGCTCAGCATTGTTGGGAAGAGTGTTGTAGACGTGCAAAAAGGGCAAGCCCCGGCCAAAAACTTGGCTGGGGCTTGCCCTTGCTGAATTACCACACTCCACTGAGTGGAGCTGATAACTCGGCCAGACTAGCGGGCCTTCTCGACGATTTCGACGAGACGGAAGTGCTTGTCCTTAGACAGCGGACGGGTCTCCTCGATCTTGACGAGGTCACCGATGCCGGCGATCTCCTCTTCATCGTGAGCCTTGACCTTCGAGTTGGAACGAATGGTCTTGCCGTACAGTGCGTGCTGCTTACGGTCTTCCAATTCGACGACAATGGTCTTAGTCATCTTGTCGGAAACAACGTAGCCGGTACGAACCTTGCGGCCGCCCTTTTCCTTCTTTTCAGTGTTGTTCACAGTTGCCTCACTCATGATTAAGCCTCAGCTCCCGGGACAACGGACAGGCCCAGCTCGCGCTCACGGATAACCGTGTAGATACGGGCAATGTCCTGCTTGACCACGCGTAGGCGGCGGTTGTTGGTCAGCTGGCCGGTTGCCATCTGGAAGCGCAGGTTGAAGAGCTCTTCCTTGGCTTCCTTCAGACGGTTGGTCAGCTCTTCAGCATTGAGCTCGCGGAGCTCGTGTGCAGGGATACCAGATGCCATTAGAACTGGTCCTCCTTCTTAACGATGCGGACCTTGCAAGGCAGCTTCTGGCCAGCACGACGAAGCGCTTCGAGAGCAGTTTCTTCGTTTGGGTAGCTCATCTCAAAGAGAATGCGACCTGGCTTGACGTTGGCGACCCACTTTTCCACGCCACCCTTACCGGAACCCATACGCACGCCGAGTGCTTTCTGGGTCAGTGGGCGGTCAGGGAAAATGTTGATCCATACCTTGCCACCACGCTTGACGTGGCGGTTGATGGCGATACGAGCGGACTCGATCTGACGGTTGGTGATGTAGGCAGGCTCGAGAGCCTGGATGCCGTAATCACCGAAGGTAACGCGGTTGCCACCCTTGGAAACACCAGTGCGGTGTGGGCGGTGCTGACGGCGGTACTTGACGCGCTTAGGGATAAGCATTCTTAGCCCTCCTGCTTCTGCTCTGCACGCTGACGACGCTGGCCACCACGACGTGGACGCTCGCGACGATCGCCGCGGCCACGGCCGGCAGCTGGTGCGTTCATTTCGGACTCGCGACGGCCACCAACAACGTCACCCTTGTAGATCCACACCTTGACGCCGATGCGTCCGAAGGTGGTGTGAGCTTCGTAGGTACCGTAGTCGATTTCGGCGCGAAGGGTGTGCAGCGGAACGCGACCCTCATGGTAGCGCTCGGTGCGAGACATCTCGGCGCCGCCGAGACGACCGGAACATACAACCTTGATGCCCTTGACCTGTGGCTGACGCATTGCGCCCTGGATTGCCTTGCGCATAGCGCGACGGAATGCCACACGGTTGGTGAGCTGCTCGGCGATGGACTGTGCCACCAGCTGAGCGTTAGCGTCGATGTTCTTGACCTCAAGAATGTTGAGTGCGACCTGCTTGCCGGTCAGCTTCTCCAGCTCACCGCGAATGCGGTCAGCTTCGGAGCCGCGACGACCAATCACGATGCCCGGGCGGGCGGTGTGAATGTCAACGCGGACGCGATCGCGGGTGCGCTCGATGACGACGTCGGCAACGCCGGCGCGGTCGAGGCCCTTAGCGAGGAACTCGCGGATCTTGATGTCTTCTGCGATGTAGTCAGAGTAAGACTTGTCGGCGTACCAGTGGGACTTCCAGTCGGAAGTAATGCCCAAGCGTAGGCCGTGTGGATGGATTTTCTGGCCCACTACTTGGCCCCTTCCTTCTGGCTCTCAACAACCACGGTGATGTGGCTGGTGCGCTTACGGATAATGAATGCGCGACCCTGAGCACGTGGCTGGAAGCGACGCATGGTTGGTCCCTCATCGGCGTATGCCTCAGAGATGACCAAGGTGCGTGGATCCATGCCGAAGTTGTTCTCAGCGTTTGCTGCTGCGGATGCAACGACCTTTGCAACTGGCTCTGCAGCAGCCTGTGGGGCGTACTTCAGGATAGCCATTGCCTCGGACACGGTCTTGCCGCGAACGAGATCGATGACGCGGCGTGCCTTCATCGGGGTGACCCGGACGAAGCGCGCGGTCGCGCGGGCGGTGGTGATTTGGTCACTCATCGCTTATCGACGTCCCTTCTTGTCTTCCTTGATGTGACCCTTGAAGGTCTTGGTTGGTGCGAACTCGCCGAGCTTGTGGCCAACCATGGAGTCATCAATGAATACCGGCACGTGCTTGCGACCGTCGTGGACGGCGAAGGTGTGACCGATGAAATCAGGGAGAATGGTGGAGCGGCGAGACCAGGTCTTGATGACCTGCTTGGTGCCCTTTTCGTTCTGAGCGTCGACCTTGTTGAGGAGGTGCTCATCGACAAACGGGCCCTTCTTAAGGCTGCGTGGCATTTTCTACCTCCTCTTAGCGCTTCTTGTTCTTGTTGGAGCGGCGGCGACGAACGATCAGGCGATCGGACGGACGGTTTGGCTTGCGGGTACGACCCTCTGGCTGACCCCAAGGAGAAACTGGGTGACGACCACCGGAGGTCTTACCTTCACCACCACCGTGTGGGTGATCGACCGGGTTCATAACGACACCACGGACGGTTGGGCGAACGCCCTTCCAGCGCATACGGCCGGCCTTGCCCCAACGGATGTTGATCTGGTCAGCGTTGCCGACCTCACCAACGGTTGCACGGCAACGAATGTCAACGCGACGGATTTCAGAAGACGGCATACGCAGGATTGCGTACGTGCCTTCCTTACCGAGCAGCTGAATGGAGGTACCTGCGGAACGGGCCATCTTGGCACCGCCACCTGGCTTCAGCTCCACGCAGTGGATGGTTGCACCAGCAGGGATGTTGCGCAGTGGCAGGTTGTTGCCAACCTTGATGTCGGCGTTTGCGCCGGACTCGAGGATAGCGCCCTGCTTCAGGCCCTTAGGAGCAATGATGTATCGCTTCTCACCATCACGGAAGTGAAGGAGAGCAATGTTAGCGGTACGGTTTGGGTCGTACTCGATGTGAGCGACCTTAGCGGTGATACCGTCTTTGTCTGCACGACGGAAGTCGATGACACGGTACTGACGCTTGTGTCCGCCACCCTTGTGACGGGTGGTGATGTGGCCGTGTACGTTACGGCCGCCCGACTTGGACAGCGGGCGCAGCAGAGACTTCTCCGGAGTCGAGCGAGTGATCTCCTCGAACATCGAAACGGAGCTCTGGCGGCGACCCGGGGTTGTCGGCTTGTACTTACGAATAGCCATAGTTTTTCTGGTCCTTAACTTTCCGCCGCCGCTTAGGAGGCGGAACCGCCGAAGATGTCGATTGGATCGCTGCCCTCGCGCAGGGTGACGATGGCGCGCTTGGTGGCCTTACGCTGACCATAACCGGTGCGGGTACGCTTGCGCTTGCCCTCACGGTTGATGGTGTTAACGGAAGCAACCTTGACACCAAAGATCTGCTCGATAGCAATCTTGATCTCAGTCTTGTTGGAGGAAGGAGCCACCAGGAAGGTGTACTGACCCTGCTCCATGAGGCCGTAAGACTTTTCAGATACGACCGGTGCGAGGATGATGTCGCGTGGATCTGCGATGGTAGCCATTACTTAGCCTCCTCCTTGGCCGCGCCGGTAGCGCGGTCGATGAAGGTGTTAAGAGCCTCAACAGAGAACACGATGTCATCAGACTTGAGGACGTCGTAAGTGTTCAGCTGATCAGCTGCCAGGGTGTGTACGCCTGGGAGGTTGTTAACACTCTTCCATGCGGTGATGTCTTCACGGCCGAGGACGACGAGTACGTTCTTGCGCTCGGTCAGACGCTCGAGGAATGCACGTGCAGACTTCGTAGATGGGGTTTGACCCGGTACGAGCTCAGTTACCACGTGAATACGATCGTTGCGTGCACGGTCAGACAGGGAGCCGTACAGTGCAGCCTTAATCATCTTCTTAGGGGTGCGCTGCTCGTAGTTGCGAGGCTGTGGGCCGTGCGCGATGCCGCCACCAGCGAAGTGTGGAGCACGGATCGAGCCCTGACGAGCGCGACCGGTTCCCTTCTGGCGGAACGGCTTCCTGCCGCCACCGGAGACCATCGCACGAGTCTTCGTTGCGTGGGTGCCCTGGCGAGCAGCTGCGCGCTGTGCGTTGACAACCTGGTGCATGAGAGCAACAGATGCTTCGCGGTCAAAGATCTCGGCAGGTAGTTCAACCGTGCCGGAGGTCTTGCCGTCAGCGGTGTGGACGTCCAACTTTAGATTGGTCATGCGTGTGCACCGCCCTTCACTGCGGTCTTAACGGTTACGAGGCCACCGCGAACACCAGGGATAGCACCCTTGATGATCAGGAGGTTTGCCTCGGCGTCGATCTTCTGAACCTTCAGGTTCTGGGTGGTGACGCGGTCATTACCCATGCGACCTGCCATGCGGGTGCCCTTGAAGACGCGACCTGGGGTAGCACAAGCACCAATACCGCCGACGCGGCGGTGAGCTGCCTGGTTACCGTGGGATGCGCCCTGGCCAGCAAAGCCGTGACGCTTCATGCCACCAGCGAAGCCCTTGCCCTTGGAGGTGCCGGTGACGTCAACGAAGGTGATGCCTTCGAAGATGTCAACGGTGACGTCCTGGCCAACTTCGTAACCGGAAACATCATCCATGCGGATTTCGGTTACGTGACGACGTGGGGTGACACCAGCCTTGCCGAAGTGGCCGGCAGCAGGCTTGTTTGCCTTGCGTGGGTCGATTTCGCCAAAGGCGATTTGGATGGCGTTGTAGCCATCGGTTTCAACGGTGCGAATCTGGGTTACGACACATGGACCAGCTTCGACGACGGTTACCGGAATTACGCGGTTATCCTCGTCGAAGATCTGGGTCATGCCGAGCTTGGTGCCCAGAATGCCCTTTACTTCGTTTTCACTCATTATCTATTCTCCGCCAAGTATTTCCGTCGATCACTGAATGTTCACGTCGACGCTAGCCGGAAGGTCGATGCGCATGAGCGCGTCAACCGTCTTCGGCGTCGGGTCGAGGATGTCAATCAGACGCTTGTGAGTGCGCATTTCGAAATGCTCACGAGAGTCCTTGTACTTGTGTGGAGAACGAATAACGGCGTAAACGTTCTTTTCAGTAGGCAGTGGCACAGGGCCGACAACGCGGGCACCGGTACGGGTGACCGTCTCGACGATTTTCTTCGCAGATGCGTCGATCGCCTCGTGGTCGTAGGCCTTGAGCCTAATGCGGATCTTTTGTCCCGCCACGCTTATCCTCTTCCTCGCTGTCCCACATCAATTCTTGAGCGGTGGGAATCGCTGATTTCTCTATAACGTTGTCCGAGCCTGTTGGGGCTTGGCGTCCAACGCCAGTTACTTGACTTACTAGTTAAGGTCCGAAGAGACGAAGTTGCATTGCAAACGCACCTGCATCTCGGGCCTTGAACTGAAGAGGAAAGCACCGTGTTATCCACGCCATACTCTGCGCATCTTCATCAAGTGGAAGGGATCCTATCTCGCGATAAGCGTGTTCCTTGCCGACTGCCGCTGTTTATTTGCCATGCCCCTTCATGCTTCGGTCCTCCGCACTCCTGAGCCGGGCTCCAGAGTACGAACAACCTCCCACCTTTAAGAAGGAAGTTCATGTTTGCCCTACCATCACGATCTCCGGTGTTAGACACACAGAATTAACGCGTTGTTAAAGCAACCTGACTAGTAAAGCACGCAGGAAATAAAAATACAAGCCCTGTCCGCAGGAAATGTTAGCAAGTACACAATCAGCATTTCCCAAAGATGAAAATGCACCTAGGATTGAGTGAGACCTGCTGTTTTTACCTAGAGGAGACATCGACATGTCCGAAGCATTGCCAGTACCCACGCCAGACAGTCGCGGTCGCACTCAGATCGAAGATGTGGTTGTTTCTAAAATCGCCGGTATGGCCGCTCGTGAGGTTTCCGGGGTTCATGCGCTCGGCGGCGGAACTGCCCGCATGGTCGGCGCGCTTCGAGAGAACATTCCCGGATCTCGAACCAATATGCAACAGGGCGTCTCTGTGGAAGTTGGTGCCACACAGGCAGCCGTTGATATTGCCATTGTTGCCGAATACGGCGTAGCCATCCACGAGCTTGCCGAAGCAATTCGACGCAATGTCATCCTTGCGCTCGAGCGTATGACAGGTCTCGAGGTGGCTGAAGTAAATATTACGGTCCATGACATTTTCCTCGCCCGGGACGAGGAGGATTCCGAGGAACCGACCAGTCCTCCGCGAGTCAAATAGATGTCAGCGCAGCTTTCCAAGGCAGCCGCGCTGGAGTTGCTCAGCATTGTCCGCAGCATTCCGGGTGTGCACGACATGCATCCCGGCTTGTTCGGGGAGGTCGCACTGCTCTACCCCGGCGAGCGTGTCCCGGGTGTGCGGGTCACCGACCACTGTTTGGAAATCCACGTCGTCGCCACGCGCGATGCAGGCGATCTACGCATGCTTGGCAACGTCATCGTGGCCGCCACACAGCCCCTGAGCAACCTCCCAGTTCACGTAACTATCGGCGATATCGACTAAGGACCCCACCATGCCAACTAATTTACGCACTGGCCTTTTCTTGGGGCTCGCTTGTGCTTTCGCGCTGATTCTCGGCGGTTGGCTCGGCCTATTTTGGGCCCTGCTGTTTTCCGCGATCGGCGCAGCTATCGGAGCGCATTTCGACGGCATCATTGATCTTCGTAGCGCGTGGGACAACATCGGACGGGGACGTCGCGGCTGATGTCTGTAGTTGTTACCGAACGCGCGCTGACCAAGATCGTAGAGGCCGCAGTGGACTCAGTACCCGGGACTGTCAGTTTCTCTACTGGGATGGGGCGGCTCACGGGCAGAGCCTTTCCACGCTGCGACGTCCAACTCGATGACACTGCCACCGCCATGAGCGTCGAGGTTTTCATCGCAGTGACCTGGCCTAGTCCCGTTAATGAGGTAGCTGCCGCCGTACAACGCACGATCATCGAGCATGTACGAGTATTGGCCGGATTAAAGGTGGATACTTGCAATGTTGTGGTGGGCCCGGTAATTTCTACCAGCCGGCGCATCGACCGTGAAGATCTCCAGCTGCCTGCACTGGTTCCGATTCCAGTTAAGATTCGAGGCCAGCGATGAAGAACTACATTCCGCGTTCACATCCAGCCGCGCGGTGGGTCGCAGTGCTGCTCAGTTTCAGTCTCCTGGGGTTGGCTTTCGTCGCGGCCCGCGAGTTGTGGACCAAACGTACAGGAACGCAGCTAGAAAGCTGGCTAGTTCCAGTCTTTGAGATCATCGGACGTGCCACCTATGAAGACTGGATGCTCTACGCCGGCATCTTCGCATTGCTGCTCGGATTAGTCCTGGTGGCAATCGGTATCAAGCCGCGGCGAAAGACTCACCGAGCAGTTGCCTCAGCTGCCAACATCTGGATTCGTGATGTCGACATTGCACGACAATGCACTGCGACCGCAGAGAAGGTACCTGGGGTCCGACGTGCCTCTACCTATGTCACCCGCACTACCGTCACCGTCACTATCACCTGTAGCAGTCACGACGATGATGTCACTGAGCGCGTCTCCGCCAGCATCACTCCGCTGATTGCGGAACTGGCTACGGTACCCCAGTTGGTGCTGCGCACTTCCCCGCGGAATGGAGAAGATCGATGAATACGTTAACTGATGTCCTCGACCGCGTATTTGTTTGCGCAGTCGGGCTGCTTCTTACTCTTGCCGGAATGCTATCCATAGGGTTGTACCTGAATTATCCGGTGGCGCAAAGGTTTGTCGATCTATTGCAGCCGCATGCCTGGGGCACGATCCCTGGACACGCGTGGTTCTTGCCAGCTGTCGCCATGGCCGGCATTGTGCTGTTCTTCTTGGCCGCATGGATCATCGTCGGAAACTTCCAACGTAATCGGATTCGCCGGGTAGCCACCGTAGCTTCCAACTCTGCTGGAGCGATTGAGGTCGACTTAAGCGAAGTAGCAGCAGCGGTAGCAACTAGCTTCAAAATCGTCCCGGGCGTAATCCGCACTCGTGATGTGGTGCGGAGGGACCATGGTCAACGAGTGATGATCATCAAAGTGGATGCAGAGCCCAGCGCCCCTCTGCGCGCACTGATAGCACATGCCGAGCAATCCCAGAAGGACATTTCTGCAGCTCTGCAGGACGATTCCATCGCGCTCGCATTCCAGCTTCACTTCGCTCCAGTCGAACGTAAGACTCGCTAGAAACAAGGCTGTGGCCCGTAACCATGATGGTTACGGGCCACAGCCTTGTGTTTTGCGCCTAAGCGCTGAGCATCAAGTAGTTACTACTTGTTGATCTTGGTTACACGACCAGCGCCAACGGTACGGCCACCTTCGCGGATAGCGAAGCGCAGGCCCTCGTCCATAGCAACTGGCTGGATCAGGGTGACGGACATGTCGACGTTGTCGCCAGGCATAACCATCTCGGTGCCCTCAGGAAGCTTCACAACACCGGTAACGTCGGTGGTGCGGAAGTAGAACTGTGGGCGGTAGTTGTCGAAGAATGGGGTGTGGCGGCCGCCCTCATCCTTGGAAAGAACGTAGACAGAGCCCTCGAACTCGGTGTGAGGGGTGTAAGCGCCTGGCTTAGCAACGATCTGGCCACGCTCAACGTCTTCGCGCTTGATACCACGAAGCAGCAGACCACAGTTGTCGCCAGCCTCGGTGTAGTCGAGCAGCTTGCGGAACATCTCGATGCCGGTAACGGTGGTGGTGGTGGACTTCTCACGGATACCGAGGATTTCAACTTCCTCGTTAACCTTCAGGGAGCCACGCTCAACACGACCGGTAACCACGGTGCCACGACCGGTAATGGTGAAGATGTCCTCGACAGGCATGAGGAATGGCTTTTCGGTCTCACGTACTGGATCTGGGATGGAATCATCACAAGCCTGCATGAGCTCGAGGATGGAGTCAACCCACTTCTGCTCGCCGTTCAGGGCGCCCAGAGCAGAGATGTGAACGATAGGAGCCTCTTCGTCGTACTCCTGCTCACCGAGCAGCTCACGAACTTCCATCTCAACGAGCTCGATGATTTCTTCATCGTCAACCATGTCGCACTTGTTCAGAGCAACGAGGATGTAAGGAACGCCAACCTGGCGAGCGAGGAGAACGTGCTCACGGGTCTGTGGCATTGGGCCATCAGTAGCAGCAACGACGAGGATAGCGCCGTCCATCTGAGCTGCGCCGGTGATCATGTTCTTGATGTAGTCGGCGTGGCCTGGAGCGTCAACGTGTGCGTAGTGGCGCTTCTCGGTCTGGTACTCAACGTGGGAGATGTTAATCGTAATGCCACGCTCTTTCTCTTCCGGTGCCTTGTCGATGGCGTCGAAAGCGAAAGCCTGGTTGAGCTCAGGGAAAGCGTCAGCCAGAACCTTGGTGATAGCCGCGGTGGTGGTGGTCTTACCGTGGTCAACGTGACCGATGGTGCCGATGTTTACGTGCGGTTTCGTGCGCTCGAACTTCGCCTTTGCCACTGTATGTCCTCCTGGACTTCATGGTGGCTACGACCTTCGCAGCCACATTTGGTGGTTTGTATCCATGCACCTCCCCCGCAGTTAAGGTGAGGAAGCACACGGCTTTATTTCTGCCAGTTACATGATACTAGGGTCCAAGGCCTGAGAAAACAAACCTTTCAAGTACTCCTAGCTTTTGCCTAGAGTAATGGCCAACTCAACAACCGTTCAAACGGGTGCTCAGCAGGCCACTACTCATTGGCTCATTCGCATTATAGGAGGGCTAATTGTTCTGGCAAAACTAGCCCTCCACGAACACTTGACCTGGGATTACTTGGTGCCGTTACGCTCAGCGATGATCTCAGCCGCAACGTTGGTTGGAACCTCCGCGTAGGAATCAAAGATCATGGTGAAGTTTGCGCGGCCCGCAGTGCGGGAACGCAGGTCACCAATGTAACCAAACATCTGAGATAGTGGAACCTTGGCCTTGACGACCTTTGCGCCGGAACGATCTTCCATTGCGTTGACCTGGCCACGACGGGAGTTCAGGTCACCGATAACGTCACCCATGTACTCCTCTGGAGTGGTGACCTCAACGGCCATCAAAGGCTCCAGCAGAACTGGCTTTGCCTTTTCGACGGCAGCCTTGAGGACCTGAGCGCCGGCGATCTTGAAGGCCATTTCCGAAGAGTCAACGTCGTGGTATGCGCCGTCTACGAGGGTTGCCTTGATGTTGACCAGTGGGTAACCAGCAAGGAAGCCGTACTGCATGGCGTCCTGGATACCAGCGTCCACAGACGGGATGTACTCGCGAGGCACGCGGCCACCGGTGACGGCGTTCTCGAACTTGTAGATCGGGGACTCGCCCTCTTCCAGGGTTTCCAGCTCTGGAGCATAAGGCTCGATGGAAACGATGACCTTTGCGAACTGGCCGGAACCACCGGTCTGCTTCTTGTGGGTGTAGTCGAGGTTCTCAACTGCCTTACGAATAGTTTCGCGGTAGGCAACCTGAGGAGCACCAACGTTAGCCTCAACCTTGAACTCACGCTTCATGCGGTCAACAAGAACGTCGAGGTGAAGTTCGCCCATGCCGCCGATGACGGTCTGGCCGGTCTCTTCATCAAGCTTCACGGTGAAGGTTGGGTCCTCTTCCGCGAGCTTCTGGATAGCAGTACCCAGCTTCTCCTGGTCTGCCTTGGTCTTAGGCTCGATGGCAACTTCAATAACCGGATCCGGGAAGTCCATGGACTCGAGGATGATCTGATCGTTTGCATCGCAGAGGGTGTCACCGGTGGTGGTGTCCTTCAGGCCGATGAAGGCGTAGATGTTACCAGCGTGTGCTGCGTCAACAGGGTTCTCCTTGTTGGCGTGCATCTGGAACAGCTTGCCGATACGTTCCTTCTTACCCTTGGTGGAGTTCATCACCTGAGCGCCTGGCTCAACCATGCCAGAGTAGACACGGACGAAGGTCAGCTTGCCGAAGAATGGGTGTGCAGCAATCTTGAATGCCAAAGCAGAGAATGGCTCTTCGTCAGAAGGCTTACGGATCAAGTCGACGGTCTCGTCGTTCACCTTGTGGCCGTGAACCTCGCCGATGTCCAGCGGGGTAGGCAGGTAGTCAATAACGGCGTCGAGCAGTGGCTGTACGCCCTTGTTGCGGTATGCGGTGCCACAAAGAACTGGGTAGACCTCAGAGTTGACGGTCATCTTGCGGATGGCGCCCTTGATCTCCTCGATGGTGAGTTCTTCGCCACCGAAGTACTTCTCCATGAGAGCTTCATCGGACTCTGCAACTGCTTCGAGCAGCTTCTCGCGCCACTCGTTAGCCTTATCGACGAGATCGGCTGGGATTTCCTCGATGGTTGTGTCGGCACCGACCTCAACCTTGCCGCGCCAGGTCAATGCCCGCATCTCGACGAGGTCAACGATGCCGTCGAAGTCATCTTCAGCACCGATAGGAAGCTGGAGAACCAAAGGCTTGGCGCCAAGGCGGTCGATGATGGTCTGCACGGTGAAGTAGAAGTCCGCACCCATCTTGTCCATCTTGTTCACGAAGCAGATACGTGGAACGTCGTACTTCGCAGCCTGACGCCACACCTGCTCGGACTGTGGCTCAACGCCTTCCTTGCCGTCGAAGACAGCAACTGCGCCGTCGAGGACGCGCAGGGAGCGCTCAACCTCAACAGTGAAGTCAACGTGGCCCGGGGTATCGATGATGTTGATCTGGTTATCGTGCCAGAAACAGGTAACAGCAGCGGAGGTAATGGTGATGCCGCGTTCCTTCTCCTGCTCCATCCAGTCGGTAGTCGATGCGCCATCGTGCGTCTCGCCAACCTTGCGGTTAATACCCGTGTAGAACAGGATACGCTCAGTGGTGGTCGTCTTACCAGCATCAATGTGCGCCATGATGCCGATGTTGCGAACCTTTTTCAGGTCCTTAAGCACTTCTTGTGCCACAGTGGTTCCCCAACTCGTCAGTTGTGGGCGTTATTGGTGCCGGATATTTCGCTGGGTAGCGATCAGGTCACCAAATCCGCCGATGAATATATGTACTCGGTTAATTCTGCCACTATTTCTCGCGAATTACAGCCCGAAGTTTCGGTTTGTAGTGCCCGCAGTGGACTTAGATACAGATATGACCCCGTACCGATGAGTCGCCGCGCTGCGGACCTTTGCAGGAGCCAGCATCGGGATTGTCGGCGACGGGGCCATTTCTTAACGCAATTATTACCAGCGGTAGTGCGCGAAGGCGCGGTTTGCTTCCGCCATCTTGTGGGTATCTTCGCGACGCTTCACGGAAGCACCGAGGCCGTTTGCGGCATCGAGGATCTCGTTAGCAAGACGCTCAACCATGGTGTTCTCACGGCGCTGGCGGGTGAAGTTAACCAACCAACGAAGTGCCAAGGTGTTAGCGCGGCCGGGGCGAACCTCAACAGGAACCTGGTAGGTAGCGCCACCAACACGGCGGGAGCGAACCTCGAGGTCTGGCTTGATGTTGCCAAGTGCCTTCTCGAGGGTCAGCACTGGGTCAGTGCCGGTCTTCTCGCGGCAAGCCTCAAGCGCGTTGTACACAATGCGCTCTGCGGTAGACTTCTTGCCGTCGAGCAGCACCTTGTTAACCAGCTGGGTAACAGTTTCAGAGCCGTATACCGGGTCCTTGACGACCGGGCGTACTGGAGCCTTTCCCTTACGCATTCCTCTTATCCCTTCTTTGCGCCGTAGCGGGAACGTGCCTGCTTGCGGTCCTTGACACCCTGGGTGTCGAGGGAGCCGCGCACGATCTTGTAGCGAACACCTGGGAGGTCCTTCACACGACCACCACGAACGAGCACCATGGAGTGCTCCTGGAGGTTGTGGCCCTCACCTGGGATGTAGGCAGAAACTTCAATGCCGGAGGTCAGGCGCACACGGGCAACCTTACGCAGTGCAGAGTTAGGCTTCTTTGGAGTGGTGGTGTACACACGGGTGCACACGCCACGACGCTGAGGAGATCCCTTCAGTGCCGCGGTAGCTACCTTGGCAGTTTTGTCGTGGCGGCCCTTGCGGACCAGCTGCTGAATAGTTGGCATGAACCGTCTTTCTGTATAAGTCGGCCGTCTTGGCCTAGCGGCCGACCGAAGATTGAATTGTTCTCGTTCACAGCCCAACAGGTGCGCGGTTCGTTTTTAAACGTGCGTAACCCAGTCAGCCGCTCTCGCTGGCTTACTGGGAAAGTTGGGCTCCCACCATCTAGACGTGGGACTGATAGCAAACCTTACCCCACCCGCATCCAAAAACAAAAACCGCTCCCCTATACGCTTCCGCCACGCTTTTCGACGCCAGGAAACGCCCATTCGGCGCGCCGAATTTCCTCACCAATAGTGCAGTTGGCCGCCTGCGTTACATTTCCTCGCGCGCGAGGTTGTAACATTAGAGGTTAATTAAGGGTGAACTCGGCGTTGCCAATAGGTTCACACCTCTCCCAACTCTGCACGCTGGAATCTTGTGACTGAATTAATCGTCCTACTCATTGTTATCATCACGGCCCTGGTGTTTGACTTCACCAACGGCTTCCACGACACCGGCAACGCCATGGCGACCTCGATCGCAACGGGCGCACTGCGCCCGAAAACGGCCGTAATGCTGTCCGCTGGCCTGAACCTGGTCGGCTCGTTCCTCTCGGTGGAAGTGGCAGCTACCGTGGCCAAGGGCATCGTGGACCTGAAGCGCTTTAACCTCGCCGATAGCTACGACGCGCACCAGCTCCTTATCGTAGTTTTCGCTGGCTTGATCGGCGCGATTACCTGGAACCTGTTCACGTGGCTGTTGGGGCTCCCCTCGTCTAGCTCACACGCCCTGTTCGGCGGCCTCATCGGTGCCGCCGTCGCATCACTGGGCATGGACGGCGTGCTGTGGTCCGGAGTGGCAGCAAAGGTGGCCATTCCGGCGATCGCGGCCCCCGTAGTGGCGGGCACCGTGGCCACCGTGGGCACCTGGATCGTATACAAGCTGACGAACCACGTGGTGGAGGAACGCAAGAACCACTTCTTCCGCCTGGGCCAGATCGGCTCGGCAGCCCTTGTATCCCTGGCCCACGGCACAAACGACGCCCAGAAGACCATGGGCGTGATCCTGCTCGCGCTCATCGCCACCGGGCATATCGACGCCGCCGCCGAGGTCCCGCTATGGGTCAAGGCAGCTTGTGCCATTGCCATTGCCGCTGGCACGTACACCGGCGGTTGGCGCGTGATTCGCACCCTGGGCAAAGGGTTGGTAGAGATCGATCCGCCACAGGGCATGGCCGCGGAGATGTCTTCTGCCGCTATCATTTTGACCTCCTCTCACTTTGGTATGGCACTGTCTACCACGCACGTTGCTACGGGCTCGATCATGGGCACGGGACTGGGCCGTTCCGGGGCCGAGGTCCGCTGGGGTGTGGCGGGACGAATGGCCATCGCTTGGGTCATTACACTGCCCGCTGCCGCCGCCGTGGGGGCACTGTGTTGGGCCATCGCCCACTATGTGGGGGCACTGTCCACTGAGCTGGTGGGCATCATCGCCGCGTTCGCAGTGCTGCTGGCTATGACCACGGCCATCCTCATCCGCTCCTTTAAGGAGCCGGTGAACGCCTCTAACGTCAACGCCGATTGGGAAGGCAAGTAGCCATGAGCTTTCAGACTATGCTCGCCGATATCTTCAATGTACTGCTGGGTGGCCTAGTGCTCGGCGCGGGACTGCCCGCCCTGTTTGCGCTGGGGATTCGCTTCGCCTCCGGCACGGGCGTGATCAACGAGGACGGCAGCGTGACACACACGAAGGATGCCACCCCCGTGCAGCGCGCACTCTCGGTAGTGATCTTCGGAATCATCATCGCAGCCGTGATAGTGGGCATCTTTTGGATCGCCAAGGCAGTAGTTTTCCACCACTTTGGGGTCGACTTATTTGGCACCGAAATGAAGTAAAGTGAACAAACGGTTAACAAGGCGTTAATTCTTTGCTATTCTGGTGTTATCGTTTCTAACACCGAACTACCTCGAAGGAGGCAAAAGCAATGTTAACCATCGTCAAGAATTGGTTTCACCAGGATGCCAACGAGGTTTTGATTCCCCTCGTCGTACTGAACAACCCGGGCACCGGGCAGGACACACGCGAGAAATAGTCCGGCAGCCCGGCATAGACTTAAGGTTATGAACAACCCTCGAATCCGTGCCACCGACGCCGAACGCAACAAGGTTCTTGCCTACCTCAGTGAGGCGATGACGAACGGGCAATTGAATTTCGCCGAGTTCGACGAACGCTCACACGCAGTTACTAGTGCAACTTACCGAGATGAGCTTGCTACTCCCCTACAAGATCTCATGCCCAATCCGGAGTTGTTCTTGGGGCGTGAAGTTGCTGTCCCCCAGACGCACGCAGTGGTGCCAAGTCGGCAGCCCATTAGCGCTGGTGATGCCGGAGACTCTTTCAGTGTTGCGCTGATGTCCGGCACCGAAAAGAAGGGTGTGTGGACCATAGCTCCAAGCCACCTGTCGATTTCAGTCATGGGTGGTACCTCTTTGGACCTGCGCCAGGCTCGCTTTGCCGCACAAAAGGTAACCATCAACGCCTTCGCCGTTATGGGTGGTGTGGACATTATTGTTCCAGAAGACGTTCGGATCATTTGCGACGGCGTTGCGCTCATGGGCGGTTTTGGGGTCATCGATGACAAGCAGGTTCGCCTAGCAATGGCTGATATCCCACATGATGCCCCGACTGTGCGAATAACGGGCCTCGCACTCATGGGTGGCGTGGATGTGAGGCGAGTGCCCCGCATCTGAGATTCAGCGCCAACATTCTTTTATCTAAAGAATCAGCCCCGCTAGTCGCTCCCACCCACTGGGAGTTATGACTAGCGGGGCTGATTGTTATGCAGACCGCAGAAGGAGACTAGTAAGTCTCATCCAGAGGCACGGAGGCACCGGTGAACTCACCGTAGCCGTCATCGCCGTAAATCGAATCACCATAGGTTGGGATCGAGTACGCGGCGTTACGTGCTGCTTCGGTTGGCTTGACCGAAATGTTGCGGTAGCGCGAGATACCGGTACCAGCTGGGATTAGCTTACCGATGATCACGTTCTCCTTGAGGCCAATGAGCTTATCCGAACGCTTGTTGATTGCGGCGTCGGTAAGCACGCGGGTGGTCTCCTGGAAGGAAGCCGCAGACAGCCACGACTCGGTTGCCAGCGAAGCCTTCGTGATACCCATGATCTCGGAACGCAGCTCGGCAGGCTGACCAGCGTCGGCGATTGCCTGGGCGTTGGCGCGCTTTGCTTCGGAGAGATCAACAAGGGTACCCGGCAGGAATTCGGTAGAACCGGATTCGATGACGGTACCGCGACGCAGCATCTGACGGATGATGATTTCGATGTGCTTGTCGTGAATAGCCACACCCTGGGCGCGGTACACGGCCTGCACTTCGTCGATCAAGTGCTGCTCCACTCCACGGCGACCGAGGACCTCGAGCACGTCGTGTGGATCGGCTGGGCCACGCAGGAGGCGGTCGCCCACCTCGACGCGGTCGCCTTCACGCAGCGTGCGCTCGATCATGGCGTCTGGATTCGACTCCATTGGCACCTTGATCATCGCCAAGCCCTGACGCTTGGAGAGCTTCTCGTACACAACATTGTCCGAGCCGTCTTCTGGCTCGATCGTCAGGGTGTAGAAGTTGCCCTCATCATCGAGGTGTACCTTACCTGCGACAGAAGCGATCGGGGCGCGGTTCTTAGGAACGCGGGCCTCGAAGAGTTCCTGCACACGTGGCAGACCGCCGGTGATGTCGCCACCGACACCACCCTGGTGGAAGGTACGCATGGTCAGCTGAGTACCAGGCTCACCGATGGACTGTGCAGCAACGATGCCGACAGCCTCACCGATATCTACCTGATGTCCGGAGGCCATGGACTTGCCGTAGCACTTCGCACATACACCGGTAGGCGTTTGACAGGTAAGCACGGAGCGAACCTTGATCATTTCCACACCGGCGTCGACAAGCGCGTCGATCTGAAGCTCGCCCAAGTCAGTGCCCGCTGGCAAGACAACCTCACCGGCTGCGTTGGTGGCATCAGCTGCCAGCACGCGACCAGAAACGGAAGTCTCCACGAGGGTATGGCGCACAAACTTATCGCCAGACTTCTCGGACACTGGTACGCGGACGCCCTGGCGGGTGCCACAGTCTTCTTCGCGAACGATAACGTCCTGTGCGACGTCGACCAGACGACGGGTCAGGTAGCCAGAGTCTGCGGTACGCAGCGCGGTATCGGCCAGACCCTTACGGGAACCGTGAGAGTTGTTGAAGTACTCGAGCACCGTAAGGCCTTCACGGAAGGAGGTCTTAATTGGTCGGGTGATGTAGTCACCCTTCGAGTTCACAACCATGCCCTTCATGCCAGCAAGCGTCCAGATCTGACGCATGTTACCTGCAGCACCGGACTTCACGATCATAGGAATCGGGTTGTCATCTGGGTAGAGTTCCTCGACAGCCTTACCGACTTCGTCGGTGGCGTCCTTCCACAGTTCAACCAGGCGATCGTAGCGCTCGCGGGCGGTGAGCTTACCGAACTGGAACTTGGTCTCGATCGTACGGGCCTCGGCCTCGTAGCGGTCCAGCATTTCGTCCTTGTTCGGCAGCACCAAAACGTCGGACATGGTGATGGTCACACCGGAACGGGTTGCCCAGTAGAAGCCAGCGTCCTTCATCTTGTCCATGGTCTGCGCCACGGTGATCATTGGGTAACGCGCAGAAAGGTCAGTGATAACGTCGCCGAGCATGATCTTGTCACTGCCGCCACCCTTACGGACCATAACGCCCTCAAGGTATGGGTAGTTCCATGGCAGCAGCTCGTTGAACATGATGCGGCCAAGGGTGGTGGTGGCCAACCAGCGGTCGCCCTTGTTCCAACCCTCTGGGAAGAGCTCAGCTTCCAAGTCTGCTGGCGGACGCAGGTGCGAAATACGCACCTTGATCTCAGCCTGCAGCCCAAGTACACCGCGGTCATAAGCCATGATGGCTTCTGCCATCGAGGAGTAAACACCCTGGGCAGGACCGTCAGCGGTTGCTGGCTGGTAAGCGCCTTGGCCGCCGAATTCGTCTTCCTTCTTGTCTAGGGTCAGGAAGTACAGGCCGGTCACCATGTCCAGACGTGGCATGGCCAGTGGCTTACCGGATGCCGGAGACAGGATGTTGTTCGAGGCAAGCATCAGCACGCGTGCTTCTGCCTGCGCTTCGGCGGACAGTGGCAGGTGAACTGCCATCTGGTCACCGTCGAAGTCGGCGTTGAATGCTTCACAGGCCAGCGGGTGCAGCTGAATAGCTTTACCTTCCACCAGCACAGGCTCGAAGGCCTGGATGCCAAGGCGGTGCAGGGTAGGTGCACGGTTCAGCATCACTGGGTGCTCGGAGATGGCTTCTTCCAGCACATCCCACACCTCTGGACGCTGACGTTCCACCATGCGCTTGGCGGACTTGATGTTCTGGGCGTAATCGTTCTCCACCAGACGCTTCATCACGAATGGCTTGAACAGCTCCAGTGCCATCAGCTTAGGCAGACCACATTCGTGGAGACGCAGCTGTGGGCCGACGATAATAACGGAACGACCGGAGTAGTCCACGCGCTTACCGAGCAGGTTCTGACGGAAACGACCCTGCTTGCCCTTCAGCAAGTCAGACAGGGACTTCAGTGGTCGGTTGCCTGGTCCGGTGACCGGACGTCCACGACGACCGTTGTCGAAGAGCGCGTCCACAGATTCCTGCAGCATGCGCTTTTCGTTGTTGACGATGATCTCTGGGGCACCCAGGTCGATCATGCGCTTCAAACGGTTGTTGCGGTTGATCACACGACGGTAGAGGTCGTTGAGGTCGGAGGTTGCGAAGCGACCACCGTCGAGCTGCACCATTGGGCGGAGCTCTGGCGGGATCACAGGGATGCAATCAAGCACCATGCCAGCAGGATCGTTGCCAGAGCGCTGGAAGGCCGCGACGACCTTCAGGCGCTTCAGGGCACGCATCTTCTTCTGGCCCTTGCCCTCGTTGATGATGGTGCGCAGCTCTTCAGCTTCTGCATCGAGGTCGAAGCCCCGGATGAGATTCTGGATCGCCTCAGCGCCCATTCCACCGGTGAAGTAATCCTCGTAACGGTCAACGAGCTCGGTGTAGATGGTCTCGTCGATGATCATCTGCTTTGGAGCAAGCTTGACAAAGGTCTGCCAGATTTCCTCGAGGCGGGCGATCTCTCGCTCTGCGCGCTCGCGGATATGCTGCATTTCCTTTTCAGCCGCGTTCTGGATCTTCTTGCGTGCGTCAGCCTTGGCGCCTGCTGCTTCGAGCTCAGCAAGGTCCTCCTCCAGCTTTTGCGCGCGGTCGGCGATCTCAGACTCCATGTCTGCCTCAACGTCCTTCTTCTCCAGGAGCATTTCTGCTTCCAGAGTGGTCAGGTCATTGTGGCGTGCCTCGTCATCAACGCTGGTGATGATGTTGGCAGCGAAGTAGATGATGCGCTCTAGGTCCTTTGGAGCGAGGTCCAGCAGGTAGCCCAGGCGGGACGGAACGCCCTTGAAGTACCAAATGTGGGTTACCGGAGCGGCGAGCTCAATGTGTCCCATGCGCTCACGTCGCACCTTGGACTTGGTGACCTCAACGCCACAGCGCTCACAGATGATGCCCTTGTAGCGGACTCGCTTGTACTTGCCACAGGCACATTCCCAGTCACGCGTTGGACCGAAGATGCGCTCGCAGAACAAGCCGTCCTTCTCTGGCTTCAAAGTACGGTAATTGATGGTCTCAGGCTTTTTGACCTCGCCCTTGGACCAACGACGGATGTCGTCGGCAGTGGCGAGCCCAATGCGGAGCTCGTCGAAGAAGTTGACGTCGAGCACGTAACTCCCTTTCCCTAAATGTCTTGGGTTTCTAAAGAACTAATGCGTGTTTGCCTTTTCGCTTTTCGACGGCCACAGTGTGCAAACCAGTGGCCGTCGAAAAGCGGCAAAGACCGTGAGCTACGCGATGTCGGCGTCGGAACGCTCGTCGCGGGACAGGTTGATGCCGAGGGAGGCACCGGCTTGGTCAAACTCGTCGTCGTCGGTGGTGCCGAGCTCCATCGGGGTGCCATCGGCGGAGAGAACCTCCACGTTAAGACACAGCGACTGCAGCTCCTTGAGGAGCACCTTGAAGGACTCTGGAATGCCAGGGTCAGGGATGTTTTCACCCTTCACGATGGCTTCATAGACCTTCACACGACCAACCACGTCATCAGACTTGATGGTCAGCAACTCCTGCAGGGTGTAGGCGGCGCCGTATGCCTGCATCGCCCACACTTCCATTTCACCGAAGCGCTGGCCACCGAACTGGGCTTTACCACCGAGTGGCTGCTGGGTGATCATGGAGTAAGGGCCGGTGGAACGAGCGTGGATCTTCTCGTCAACCAAGTGGTGCAGCTTCAAGATGTACATGTAGCCGACAGAGACTGGGTACGGGAATGGCTCGCCGGAACGACCGTCGAACAGCACTGCCTTGCCGTCTTGATTAACCATGACTTCGCCGTCACGGTTTGGCAGCGAGTTAGCCAGCAGACCTGCCAGTTCATCGTTAGAAGCACCGTCGAACACTGGTGTTGCGGTGAGCGAACCAGCCGGAACGTCGTAGAGCTCCTCTGGCAAGGTCTCCAACAGTTTGGCGTTCTTGATGTCCTCAGGGTCAACGTGCCAGCCCGCAGCTGCGAGCCAACCAAGGTGGACTTCCAGAACCTGGCCGATGTTCATACGACGAGGCACACCGTGGGTGTTCAGGATGATGTCCACTGGGGTGCCGTCAGGCATGAATGGCATATCTTCCTGCGGCAGGATCTTGCCCACGACACCCTTGTTGCCGTGACGGCCGGCGAGCTTATCGCCGTCCTGGATCTTGCGCTTTTGTGCCACGTAGACGCGGATCATTTCGTTGACACCTGGCGCGAGGTCGTCATCGTCCTCGCGGGAGAAGCGTCGCACGCCGATGACCTTGCCGGTCTCACCGTGTGGCACCTTCATGGAGGTGTCGCGGACTTCGCGGGCCTTCTCGCCAAAGATGGCGCGCAGGAGGCGCTCTTCAGGGGTCAGCTCGGTCTCGCCCTTCGGCGTAACCTTACCCACGAGGATATCGCCGTCACGGACGTCGGCGCCGATGCGGACGATGCCACGCTCGTCGAGATCCTTGAGCACGTCTTCAGAAACATTTGGGATCTCACGGGTGATCTCTTCGGCACCAAGCTTGGTGTCGCGAGCATCGATCTCGTGCTCCTCGATGTGGATCGAGGTCAGGATGTCATCTTCCACCAGGCGCTGGTTCAGGATGATAGCGTCCTCGTAGTTGTGGCCTTCCCATGGCATGAATGCCACGAGCAGGTTGCGACCGAGGGCCATTTCACCATTGGCGGTACCAGGACCGTCTGCGAGCACCTGGCCAGCTTCTACACGCTGACCCATGTCAACGAGAGGCTTCTGGTTGTAAGAGGTGCCCTGGTTAGTGCGCTGGAACTTGCGGAGCATGTAGGTGTCACGGATGCCGTCATCACCCATAATGGTGATGAAGTCCGCAGCCATGTTCTCTACAATGCCGGCCTTCTTGGAGATGACCAGGTCGCCTGCGTCATAAGCGGCGCGCTTTTCCATACCGGTGCCCACATATGGGGCCTCGGAACGAACCAGTGGCACAGCCTGACGCTGCATGTTCGCACCCATGAGGGCACGGTTAGCGTCGTCGTGCTCGAGGAATGGAATCATGGCGGTTGCCACGGAAACCATCTGACGAGGAGAAACGTCCATGTAGTCGATATCAGTGGACTGTACGACCTCGATATCGCCGTTCTTCAGACGAACTGCGACGCGATCTTCAGTGATCTTGCCGTTCTCGTCATACAACGTGGAGGCCTGCGCCACCACGAAGCGGTCTTCTTCGTCCGCGGTCAGGTAATCGATGTGATCAGTCAGCACGCCGTTTTCTACCTTGCGGTATGGCGTCTCGATGAAACCGAATGGGTTGACCTTGGCGTAGGAAGACAGCGAGCCGATCAGACCAATGTTCGGGCCTTCTGGAGTCTCAATTGGGCACATGCGGCCGTAGTGAGATGGGTGCACGTCTCGCACTTCGATGCCAGCACGCTCACGGGACAGACCACCTGGGCCCAGTGCGGACAGACGACGCTTGTGCGTCAGGCCCGACAGGGAGTTGTTCTGGTCCATGAACTGAGACAGCTGCGAAGTTCCGAAGAACTCACGAATCGCAGCAGAAACCGGGCGAACGTTGATCAAGGAGGTAGGCGTGATGGACTCAGCGTCCTGCGTGGTCATGCGCTCGCGAACGACGCGCTCCATGCGGGACAGGCCAACACGAACCTGGTTCTGAATCAGTTCGCCAACGGTGCGCAGGCGACGGTTACCAAAGTGATCGATGTCGTCGGTTTCCACCGGAATGACTTCGCCGTTTGGGCTGGTCATGGAGGTTTCACCGGCGTGCAGACGCACCAGGTACTCGATGGTGGTGGCGATGTCCTCTTCGGTCAGCGTCATCAGACCGTCGTGGTCGCCGCCAAGTCCTAGCTTGCGGTTGATCTTGTAGCGACCAACCTTCGCCAGGTCGTAGCGCTTCGCACGGAAGAAGGAGTTGTCCAGCAGAGATTGCGCAAGGTCGCGGGTAGGCTGTTCGCCTGGGCGCTGCTTGCGGTAGATCTCCAGGAGTGCCTCGTCGGTGTTGCTCACACCGTCGGACTCCAGGGTGGACATCATGATCTCGGAGAAGCCGAAGCGCTCCTTGATCTGCTCGGTGGTCCAGCCGAAAGCCTTCAGCAGGACGGTCACCGGCTGGCGACGCTTGCGGTCAATACGCACACCAACGGTGTCGCGCTTATCGACGTCAAATTCCAGCCATGCACCACGAGAAGGAATCACCTTCACAGCATGCAGCGGACGCTCGGTGGACTTATCGATGGACTCATCGAAGTACACGCCTGGGGAGCGCACCAGCTGGGAGACAACGACACGCTCGGTGCCGTTGACGATGAACGTGCCCTTGTTCGTCATCATCGGGAAATCGCCAATGAAAACGGTCTGAGACTTAATCTCACCGGTTTCGTTGTTGACGAATTCCGCGGTGACGTACAGCGGCGCGGAGTAATTAATGTCCTTGTCCTTGGACTCATCAATAGAGTGCTTAACCTCTTCAAAACGAGGCTCAGACAAGGAAAGCGACATATTTCCGGAGTAGTCCTGAATCGGGGACAACTCATCAAGAATGTCTTCGAGACCGCTGGTTACTTTTTGGCCTTCGCCGACTTCTGCTTGCATACGCTCACGCCATTCCGGCGTGCCGACGAGCCATGCAAAAGATTCGAGCTGAAGGTCCAAAAGACCAGGGACCTCGATTGGCTCCGTAACTTTAGCGAACGAGTATCGCTTCGGAGCTCCAGGGATTTCGGCCATAGACTTGGTCTGGCGGGAGACTGCCAAGATGCGTCCTTCCAGCACCTCACGCAACTAGCACCCCTAAAGTGGGTAAAGGGCGCTAATCACTTACTTTGAGCATTCGGTCTGCTTAAGGAATCAGCCAGTTCGAGCCCTGAACGCAACTCGCATCCAGATAGCACGGAATGACCTTGTCAAATCGGCTTTTTAGTTCCGCTTGTCAAGGTCTTTCTAAAAAACTGGCCAAAGATTCCAGTGCAAAGAAACAGCCTATATCAGAAACCGTTGGAAGTAAAGGCGAACGCTCAACCTTTGTGGTGCTGCAATCCGAATGCGTTGCGGGCACTGTAACACAGCATCCAAGCACGCACATCAGACACGCCTCAAGTCAGGCTCTGCCCGTCACGTTTTCCGGCGTTTAAAGATGCCAAACACCCCTGCCAAACCAATGACAAGGAATAGCATGCCGACCCCAATCGCCACCCAATTCAGCATTCTCGCAACCGATCCATCTTTGATGTCCGCTGCCTGAGCGAGCATCTGACTACGGGATTCTTCGCTCAGTTGGCCGTCGAAAAGCAACTGCTGCTCTTTCTTCTCGCCGGAGCGCGAACCGTAGAAGTCGTCGATTTGCTCATGGATGTCCACCACGAGGCCAGACTTCTGGTCCACAAAATAGTCTCGGGTACCCGAATGGAACAGGTAGGCCTTTTCCCCGTCCGGGAGCGTGATGGTATTAAACGGGCCCGCATAGCTCATCGCGACGTTAGTCGGCTCGATATTCTGCCGATAGCGATAGACAGTGCGCCCGTCAATCTCCATCTCCTCAGCAAACTCAGCCGCAACCGGCTTGCGCAAGGTGACGTCAAAAACCTGATATGTGGTCTGCTGGGACTTCACCGGAAACTTCACCCACAACGAATCAACCGGCACCTGCTTAGCGGCACTCGCCGGCTGGTCCGACATCGTGGCCTCCGTCATAGCATCACCGGTGTAGCGATCCAGCCGGTAGCTCCACACGCTCGCCTCAATGAGTCGATCCAGATCCGCCTGATTGCTTTCGCGCAGCGTACTCACGCCGATCCGCGCCGTAACCGAATTCGTATCCACCGGATCCATAAACTCCGCGTGATACTGACGAGTAACAGGTGCTGTCACCGTCCGCTCCTGCTGCGGGATGCGAGTCTTTGCCTGTTCATCCTGCAACGTGAAAGTGGTGTTTCGCAGGTCAAGTGGCATCCTGCCGTCAAAATGCAGGAAAAAGGGAGAGAGCAGTCCCCACGCAAGCAGCATGGCACCCAGGCCCACTAGAAGCGCGGAAAAAATTCGGGACTTAGGAAGCATGCTGAACATGTTACCTGGGCTACTTGGGATGTCGAACCACACGTGGCGGGGTTTGCGCAATGGAATGCTGACAGCGCGGCCCTTGATTCCACAAAGACGGGCTGGCCTTGGTTTTCGCCGAATTCCGACTTTCATGATCCGACTTTCAGCTGGGAGCGTTTGCATTTGCCCAGGACAGTGCGGAGTGTGAAGTGCTGTGGTCGAAATATGAAAGTCGGATCTTGGCAGGGCCCCACTCCCCGCCTCACGCGATTCCCGAGGAAGCAATAGTCCACAAAACCAAAAGGCAAGACAAAACCCGCCGCCCTGAAACCAGGGACAGCGGGTAATGCGAAGTTAAAGCGAGATTACTTGAGGGTAACCTTTGCGCCAGCCTCTTCGAGCTTAGCCTTTGCAGCCTCAGCGTCGTCCTTGTTTGCGCCCTCGATGATAGCCTTAGGTGCGCCCTCAACGAGCTCCTTAGCTTCCTTCAGGCCCAGGCCGGAGACGAGCTCGCGGACAGCCTTAATAACGCCGATCTTCTTTGCGCCAGCGTCCTCGAGAACGACGTCGAACTCGTCCTTCTCTTCTGCAGCAGCAGCTTCGCCGCCTGCAGCGCCTGCAGCAGCAACTGCAACTGGAGCAGCAGCGGTAACTTCGAAGACCTCTTCGAATTCCTTAACGAACTCAGAGAGCTCGATGAGGGTCATTTCCTTGAAAGCTTCAATGAGCTCGTCCTTGGTGAGCTTAGCCATGATGGCAAGTCCTTTCGTTTGTCAGCCCTAGTAGTGAAGGGCCGGTGGTGAAGTATGTGGTTTAAATGCGAATCTGCCGGAGCAGATTATTCGCCCTGCTTCTTTTCCTGCAGCGCAGCGCCGAGGCGTGCGACCTGGGAAGCAGGAGCGTTGAACAGGCCTGCAGCCTTTGCCAAGTTGCCCTTCATGGCGCCTGCCAGCTTCGCGAGAGTGGTCTCTCGGTTGTCCAGCTCGGCGATAGCATCGACCTGAGCTGCGCTCAGAGCGTTACCATCCATGTAGCCACCCTTGACCACGAATGCCTTGTTGTCGCCACCGAACTTCTTCAGTGCCTTAGCAGCATCTACAGCCTCGCCCTTGATAAAGGCAACAGCGGTAGGACCGGTAAGGAGATCATCAAGACCTTCAACGCCGGCTTCTTTAGCAGCCAGCTTGATCATGGTGTTCTTGGCGACGGAGTACTGAACATCAGAGCCCAGAGCACGACGCAGTTCGGTAGTCTGTGCCACGGTTAGACCGCGGTACTCGGTCAAAACGATCGAGTTAGCACCTTCGAACTTCTCCTTCAGCTCTGCCAGAGCAGCAGTGTTCTTTGCGTTTGCCATTACTTCGCCTCCTTCCTCATGTATATGAACGTTGTCCGCCGAGGCTTTCCCATAAGAAAAGCCCCGTGCAAGAGCACAGGGCACAACACTCAATTACTTGAGGATGGACTCTAGTTACTCCTGCGTGGGCCGGTTCCGGTTAAGAACTCCTTCGACCTTCCTGTTGGAAGGTGACCGACGGTCTTCGGTGAAACTTGAGATACGCCGCATCGCGACGTTTCAAACTTCTTGGGATACTTTATCTTCCCAATACTGCAAAAACAAATTCAGACCCTGAGATGCAGGAACGGCTCGAATGGGAGCAACCGAATGACAAACCAGGCAATGGTCAACACGAGCACGAATTGTGGCGCAAAACGCCAGTTCAACCAGTCTGCGACCATAAAGCCGCGGGTTCTCAGCATCCACGCTCCCCAGCTCCAGGCCAGAAGCAGGACGAACAGAAAACCGAGTGCGTTGTACCGCAGCGCATCATTAAACCTCAGCTGTGAGATGCACTGGATCATGCGCATTGAACCGCATCCAGGACAGTTGATACCCAGGAGGGCTTTGGTAGGGCAAACAGGAATGACCCCGCCTGGAGTGGCGGGGTCTGCAGCCGCGATGGCCATGCAGCTACACACCGCAACACCCCCTACTAACAGCGGCGCTACTGGATGAGCTGCGAGAGATCTCAAATTACATCGAAGATGTATCGTAACCGGCGAGGCCGCCTGCAACAACCTGCAAGATGATGCTGATGATGATCAGAATGACGCCGATTACAGCGGAGATGATGGCCCAATTCTTGGCCTTCTTAGAGGATGCAAGAGCGCCTGCATAATCCCCCTGGTCGTATTTGCTGTTCACCTGGGTGGCAAAAATGATGGACACGATGCCCGCTGGCAGACAGCACAAGACGGTGGAGAGAATCGCCCACACCAGGTAATTCTGGGGACGCTCGCCCGCTGGCTGCTGGTTTGCGTAGCTAGCATTTGGGTAGCTACCTGCGGTGCCATAGGCGTTGTTGTTAGCCGCGCCTGTTGCATCCTGACCGTAGGAGGCGCCACCATATGGCGTTGCGTCTCCCTGGCCCGAGTTGTTGTTGTCGCCATTGAACGGGTTCTGCGGTGTGGTCATTGGTTAATCCTAAATAGTTGAAACGTCAGTCATTTAACTTTTCACGCAAGCGACACATTAGCAAGGTTGCTAACCCGTGTCCTCGTATCTTTTAGGCGGGACTAAGTATTTCGATGTAGGTTCGACATGTTTCTGCACCTCAAAACAGTGAGTAACAAATCGGAAACATTTGCAGAACGTCCATTGCCTATGAGCAAATCTACGCAAATTCGCCGCAAGGCAAGGAAAACCACTTTTGCCCAAAACGAAAACTACCGCCTCCCCCAGTAAGGGAATGGCGGTAGCGCGGATCAGCTAAAGACTAGCCTGCGTAGTTCTTCTGAACCGATGGGTCAACTGGGATGCCAGGGCCCGAGGTGGAAGAAAGGGTGATCTTCTGAATGTAGATGCCCTTTGCGGAAGAAGGCTTGAGGCGCTGGATCTCGTCGATGAGAGCGCCGTAGTTCTCAGCCAGCTTCTCAGCATCGAAGGAAGCCTTGCCAATCAAAGCGTGCAGGTTGGAAGCCTTGTCAACGCGGAAAGAGATCTTGCCGCCCTTGACTTCTTCGATAGCCTTAGCTACGTCGTTGGTGACGGTGCCGGTCTTAGGGTTAGGCATCAGACCACGTGGGCCGAGGACGCGAGCTACGCGGCCGACCTTTGCCATCTGATCTGGGGTGGCGATTGCGACGTCAAAGTCGATGGTGCCTGCGTTGATCTGCTCGATCAGCTCGTCGGTGCCAACGATGTCTGCGCCTGCTGCCTCAGCTTCGGTAGCCTTTTCGCCTGCAGCGAAGACTGCAACGCGAACGGACTTACCGGTGCCGTGTGGCAGGTTTACGGTGCCGCGGACCAGCTGGTCAGCCTTGCGTGGGTCTACGCCCAGGCGGATAGCAACGTCGACAGAAGCGTCGTAGTTCTTAGAGGAGGTCTCCTTGACGAGCTTTGCAGCGTCGATTGGGGAGTAGATGCGGCCGGCGTCGATAAGCTCGGCAGCAGCCTTGAATGCCTTAGAGTTCTTGCTCATTTGGATTTTTCCTTTGCGAAAAATTGTGGTGAAACGGGCCGTAAGCTGGCCCTTCCACGGTTAGTGCTGTGAATTAAGCGCCTTCGACGGTGATGCCCATGGAGCGGGCGGTGCCGGCGATGATCTTTGCGCCTGCCTCGACGTCATTAGCGTTGAGGTCTTCCTTCTTGGTGGTGGCGATCTCGCGGCACTGATCCATGGTGACCTTGCCAACCTTCTGGGTGTGCGGGACGCCGGAGCCCTTCTGCAGGCCAGCAGCCTTCAGCAGCAGCTTTGCAGCAGGAGGGGTCTTCAGCTTGAAGGTGAAGGAGCGGTCTTCATAAACGGTGATCTCAACAGGGACAACGTTGCCACGCTGGGATTCAGTTGCAGCATTATAAGCCTTGCAGAATTCCATGATGTTGACACCCTGCGCACCAAGTGCTGGGCCAACTGGAGGAGCTGGGTTAGCAGCGCCCGCCTGGATCTGGAGCTTGATGAGGCCAGTGACCTTCTTCTTCGGAGCCATCGAATTACCTACTTTCCGTGGTACCGCATAATCACAGCCTTCGATGCTTGCTGTGATTGCGTCCGGATGCCTGGCCTTACCAAGCCACCGGGGAGATGAATGTGAGCGCATCAGAATAGACGCGCGAGGTACTACCCTACGCCACAGCCCGCCCTCGAAACAAATTGCGCTTTTCGACGGCGGGCTGCAAGAAATCCAGTGCTAGGAGATCTTCTCCACCTGGTCAAATGTGAGCTCGACTGGGGTCTCGCGACCAAAGATGGAGACCAATGCCTGGAGCTTGCCATTTTCAGCGTCGATCTCAGAGATGGTCGCGGAAACCGATGCGAGGGCACCTGTGAGAATGGTGACAGCTTCGCCCACCTGGAAGTCAACCTGTGGAGCCTTGGCGGAATCGGAGATCGGCTGCGCGATGACCTTTTCGCCTTCGGCGTTGTTAGCCTCGGCGTCGCCCTCGGCCGGTGCGGTCTGCGGCATAAGGAACTTAGCCACGTCGCGGTGCTTCACAGGGGTCGCATTGCCTTCGTTGCCAACGAAGGAGGTAACACCTGGGGTATCGCGCACTACAGACCAAGAGCGGTCATTGATGTCCATGCGCACCAATACGTAGCCCGGAAGAAGCTTGCGCTTGACCAGCTTGCGCTTGCCATCGCGAATTTCGGTTGCTTCTTCGATAGGAACAACAACGTCGTAGATGGAGTCTTCTACCTCAAGCGTCTGAGCACGCATGTCGAGGTTCGTCTTCACCTTGTTTTCATAACCGGAGTAGCACTGGATGATGTACCACTGGCCGGGCAGCTTCTTCAGCTCGCGCACATAGGCACGCAAGCGGGTTTTGTATTCTGCCAGCGCGATGTCCTCTGCAGAGCCTTCAGTGTCACCCAGAGCCTCAGCGGCTTGTGCGAGCTGGGCGTCGGCAGCCAGCTCCTTCTCGTCGGCAACCTGGGCTGCCTCGTTCAGGTCCGTGTTGACGTCAGCCTCAGGCGTAAATTCGTCGCTCATTGTGTACTTTCGCTCCAAGTTAAGTTCAGCGGGTCTGGCCTTCCAACCATCCTACCGCGCGGCTTCATGCAATAAAATTATCCCGCCGTACCCTTGCGGGATATCGGCGGGATGTTTTAAGTCTTTTTAGATTCTAACTACGGAACGAGGACTTTCTCAACTCCGAGGCCTGCGAGGAAATCTACCCCTGATACGAGGGCAGTCATCAGGATCAGGAACACAAACACCACAGCGGTGTACACGGCCATTTGCTTGGCGGTCGGCCAAATGACCTTTTTCAGCTCCGTGCCTACTTCAGGCATGAAAGCTACGACGCCACCGCCAAGTTTCTCATTATCCGCTTCCTTGCGCGCAGCTTTCTTAGCCGCAACCTGCGTGGAAGAGGTGGATGCCCCAGTGAGCTGACGCTTACCAGTTGGGCGAGCAGCTGCCGCCACATTGTCTGGCTGACGATCTTCAGTCACTTAAGCTCCTTGATCCAATGAAGGTTTCCTTGCAGGGGCGACAGGAATCGAACCTGCAACCTACGGTTTTGGAGACCGTTGCTCTGCCAATTGAGCTACGCCCCTTCATGCACCACTCTTGATGAGCAGTACGGAACCACTTTAGCTTACGCCGCCCCGATTTCAAACCATCAGGTGCAGCCACCAAGGTGACTTAGCGTTGAGACCTTGCAAAAATAGTCCCTGCGCTGGGCGCAAGGACAGATTCTTTCCAGTCTCGGTAGCGATGGCGAGAATTGAACTCGCGACACAACGATTATGAGTCGTTTGCTCTACCACTGAGCTACACCGCCACGTTCATCTTCCTAAGGCCTGAAGCCTAGAAAAAGAACAGAGCCCCCTGACAGAATCGAACTGTCGACCTTTTCCTTACCATGGAAACGCTCTGCCGACTGAGCTAAGGGGGCACAGCTTCTTCTTGTGCCGTGGCAGTATTACCTGCCTGCTCTCGTTGAAGCCTTGAGTAGAATAACCGCATTGTTTGCGCTAACACAAATCAGGTGGTCAGGGTTAGTTTTTCACATCACTCGGCGAATATGATTTCACGATGATGATTGTGAGAGTGGCAGTCGTGCTACCTCGATCCCAAACACGCCGCCACTCAGTTAATCATGATGGTGAAATCATGATCACCGAGCGCGTGAAACACAAAACCCGCCTCCCTCACACGTGAGTCAGGCGGGTTCTTACTTGGTGCCAGATGATGGATTCGAACCAACGTAGGCAATGCCGACGGATTTACAATCCGCTCCCTTTGGCCGCTCGGGCAATCTGGCATGCACCAAGGTGCGATAGATACATTACTATGAACCCCACACCAAAGAGCAAATCAGCTGGTCAACAGCCTTAAACTAGCCGACACGAGCCACGGTCATACGCGCCAATGTCGCTAATGCTTCTGTGGCCGGGCCAGCCGGCAACAGTGCGAGTTGCTCTTCAGCATTGTTGAGGAGCGCATGGACGTCGGCAAGCGCCCGCTCGCGGCCGGTGGACTGCTCCAGCAGCGCCAGCACCTCAGTGAGCAAAGCATCGTCTTCACCGATGGGCCCGGTGAGTTTGGCTCGCAGCTGCTGGCCGACCGAGGTTTGCTCCGCAAGTGCGTAGAGCACTGGCAGGGTGAACACGCCTTCGCGCAGGTCGGTGCCGGGGTTCTTGCCAGACTGGGTGTAGTCGGAAAAAATATCGATGATGTCATCCACAATCTGGAACACCATGCCGATGTCATAGCCGTAGCGATACAGCGCATCCCGAATCTCATCAGGTGCCCCAGAGTGCAATGCCCCGAGGTAGCCAGCGGATGCGATGAGGACGCCCGTCTTTTCGCGAATAACGGCCATGTAGTGCTCGATTTCATCGCCACCACCCGCCCCCACGGTCTCCCGCATTTGCCCAGTTACTAGGTCGTGGAACGTCTCCGCGAAGTGCGCAACGGTTTCCACACCCAGGTTGGCCATGATGCGCGAAATGTTGGCCAGCAGAATGTCGCCGGCGAGGATTGCTACCGAGTTGTTCCAGCGGGCGTTTGCGGAATCCACACCACGACGCTTGTCGGCTTCATCCATCACGTCGTCGTGATAGAGGGTCGCCAGGTGGGTCATTTCCACCACGGTGGCAGCCTGGATAACATCATCGGAGCCGGGGCGCACACCGTATTGGGACGCAATTAGGGCGAACATGGGGCGAAAACGCTTGCCACCGGCCTCGGTAAGGTGGAGCACCTTGTCAATAACGAAGTCTTCGCCACGGGAGAGCTCATCCTGAAGCAGCTGTTCAACCTGGGCAAGGCCCTTCGACACAGCTTCACTAAGCTCTGGATCCCCTAGCGATATCTGTGGGACGTTTCCATCCGCCGCGGTCACCTGAGTGACTAGCTGTTCTGGCTGATAGCCAGAGGTCGGCGCGGAGGCCTGGCCGTTGCTCATTGGTCGCTGTCCTCGATCTTGGTCGCTGCCCCTAACGGTGTGGGGTCAGAAAATGACTAGTTAGCTCTATACGGTAGCTCAAACAATTCTCGCATACACACCCCGGGTGAGTGTTTCTTCGCGCTCCTTGCCACAATGGGTGTGTGACTTCTTCCCTCACCCCGGATGTGTTGATCATCGGCGCCGGCCCCGCTGGCTCCGCCGCAGCGTTCTTCGCGGCCCAACGCGGCCTGAGCGTCCTGCTTATCGACGCCCAAGAGTTCCCGCGCGACAAAACCTGCGGCGATGGCCTCACTCCGCGCGCTATGCACCAGCTAAGCCAAATGCACCTGGCGGAGCAACTCGCCGCCACTTACACCTCGCATGGTCTCAAGCTGCATGGTTTCGGTGGTTCAGTGGCCGCGCCCTGGCCAGACTCAGAGTTCGGGCAGATCGGTTCCGCCTGCAAACGCACTGACTTCGACCACCTGTTGCTGCAACATGCGCTCGCCCAAGAATCCGTCACCGCGTGGCTGGGGGCACAGGCGGAGGCTCCGGTGCTCAAAGGCGGCCGTATTAGTTCCGTGACGGTGTTGCACGAGGGCGTCGAGAAGCAGGTGCGGCCCCGCCACGTCATTGTCGCAGACGGCGTCCGCTCCACCTTCGGCAAGCTGCTTGGACGCCAGTGGCACCGCGGAGAGGTATACGGCATCGCCGCTAGGTCCTACTGCTCCACGCCATTCTCTGAAGAACCGTGGATTCACTCTCACCTGGAGCTGCGCGATGACAGCGGCGTGGCCCAGCCTGGATACGGCTGGATCTTCCCACTCGGCACAGGAGAAGCAAACGTGGGCTGTGGCGCGCTGTCCACAGACAAGCGACCAGCAAAGGTCAACACTAAGAAGCTTCTACACTCCTACGCCAGCTCAGTGCGAACACAGTGGCAGCTGGGCGAGCCCACAAAGGTAGCTTCCGCGTTGCTCCCGATGGGAGGTGCCGTGTCACAGGTTTCCGGCCCCAACTGGCTCCTCATCGGCGATGCCGCAGCCTGCGTGAATCCGCTCAACGGGGAAGGCATCGACTATGCGCTTGAAACCGCCGCCATGGCAGCGCAGCTATGCAGCACAGAGAAGGATTTCACCCTGCTGTGGCCATTTCAGTTGCGGGAACGCTACGGCGAGGCATTCCTCCTCGCGCGCACCTTGGCGCGCGCGCTAACGTACCCACAGTTCCTGCCGCTGGTGGGCCCACTGGGGCTGCGCACCCCGATCATCATGCGTTCAGCGGCGCGCCTGATGGGCAATCTCGTCACGGAGGCCGACCGCGATGTAGTGGCCCGGGTATGGCGAGGGGCCGGGCACGTCCTCACAGGCACGCGGGGCGCGGCGCCGTTATGGAGCTAAGCGGCGGGTTTCTTCGCTGAGTGCAGAGCAACGATACCGAAGGTGAGATTCTGCCAGCCTGCGTTCTCCCAGCCGTTGGCATTGATCTTGCGCGCCAGGGCTGCTTGTTCGGGCCAAGCGCGGATGGAATCCGCTAAGTATTCGTAGGCCGTTGGATTCGAGCTAACAGCCCGCGCAATCGCTGGCAGCACCCGCAATACGAGTCGATAGGCCTGCGAGAATACTGGCACGATTGGCGTGGAAAACTCGGCAATAGCCAGGCGGCCCCCTGGTTTAGTAACTCGAGCCAGTTCCCGGATTGCGGCTTCATGATCATGTATGTTGCGGAGACCGTAGGAGATGGTGACGGCATCGAAAGTGTTGTCCGGGAAGGGCAGCTGCATGCCATCACCCGCGACCTTCGGCACGTCGCGATGCTGGCCAGCTGCCAGCATACCGAGAGAAAAATCACAAGCAATACAGTCCGCACCCGACTTTGCCAGTTCAACCGTGGACACCGCGGTGCCGGCGGCCAAGTCCAAGACCAGCTCGCCCGGCTTAAGCGCGAGACGCTCCCGGGTACGGCGACGCCAATAAGAGTCAATCCCCAGGGTAAGCACCGTGTTTGTCACATCGTAGTTTTTGCCCACCTGGTCAAACATCCGCGCGACGTCGATTGGTTGCTTGTCCAGCGTTGCCTTGATTCCTTTTTTAGCCACGCTCTTCAGACTAGCGGAACGCGCTCCTAGTGAATGCGTGCGCCTAGTGCTTTCGCAGCCCACAGCGGCAGCTCTGGCCGTGGCCCAAAGAAGGTCAGCGGTACGCGTTTGGAAAGCTCGATAACTTCGTCGTAGTGCTTGAGGAGCTGCTCACACAGGCTCTCCCAGCTCTTCGAGCGCACACTGTTGAGAGAGGCCGCAGCGTAGCGGTCATAGCGTCGCGGATCCAGGATAGTGTCCACAGCAGCCGGAAGATCTGTGGAGAATGTTGCTACCTCTAGCAGATCACCATCGACGCCTGGTGTGATCAAGTCGATCGGCCCGCCAGCACGAGGCCCAATGGTGGGCACCCCGGAAGCATGCGCCTCCTGAATAGCCTGACAAAAGGTCTCAAACTCGCCGGTGTGCACAAACAGATCAAGGCTGGCATAAGCCCTGGATAGTTCTTCGCCGCCGAGTGCCCCCATGAACACTGCGGTGGGAAGCAACCTCTCCAAATTGGAACGCTCGGGGCCATCGCCGACTATCACTAGCTGCAGGTCTTCCCGATGCGCCAGAGAGACCAGCCGATCCACGCCTTTCTCTGCAGCCAAGCGCCCCACGAAGCCGACGATACGCTTTGAGCGCGTGGGATCCCACGCGGTACGCAGCTCTTCGGAGCGCTTCCCAGGGTGGAAGCGCTCTGTATCCACGCCACGGCCCCAGTGGTAAATCTCGTTGATGCCGTGTGACTCCAACTCGGCGATTGTCACTGAGGATGGGGCGAGGGTGCGTTGGCACATGTTGTGCAAAGTGCGGGTCCATTCCCAGCTAGCTGCCGCCAACGGGGTGAGCTTGTATTTGGTGGCAAAGCCGGCGACATCGGTCTGGTAGATCGCGATGGCAGGTATGCGGAGCTGTCGTGCAGCGAGCGCTCCTGCCCCACCCAGGACGAATGGGGATGCCAAGTGAATGATGTCCGGCTGGAAGTTCCGCAGTACCTGGGTAACTGCCGGTATCGGAATGCCGATCGGCAGGGAGTTGATCAGAGGCACCATGATGGTGGGTACGCGGAAGATTTCAAAACCTAGGTAATCCGGAATTTCTTCTTCAAAGTCTCGTGCGCCCGGGGCAACAACCAGCGCCTCATGCCCCTCACGCTTAAGGTGTTCCAACACCCTCAGCACGGAATTGGTTACGCCGTTGACGTTTGGAAGAAAGGACTCCGCCACAATCGCTACTCGCATGTGAGCAATACTCTCCTTTGAAAACCACCAATACCTTGTCGCAAGGTTAAGGTTAGGAAACATTCAAGCGAACGTTTCGCACCTCACTGTGTGAGATCCTAGACCTCCCGCAAACGACTCGCACTGAGCGCAGGCTTAAACTGTGATCCCAAGGCGGCGACGCCACCAGCTGAGTAGGGCGAGCAGCGCGGCGAAAATCCCCGTTGCAACCGCCCAAATACTCAAGGCTGGCAGCAATGCCAAGGTCCAGGCACGCCCTTCCACTTTGACCAGTTCAGGGTTACTTTTGGAATATTCCACCCAGACGCGCTGTCCCGCCCCCAGGCCGCCTGGATAGAGCACGCCAGCGCGGGGTGTATGAAAGATACCGGATTCGTCTTGGTAATCCACCGTAGTCCGGAAACTAGAGACTGAAGTCACACGAGCTAGGGCGCGCCCGCGATTCTCCGCGATATCCCGATCGTTGAGTAGCGGCCCAAGCACCATGGCGGCGCAACCAATCACCGCGCAGATATACAGCGCAAGTACTAATTGGGTCACCCGACGATGCACATTCATACGGCTACTACCACGCCACCGCAGCGGTGATCGCTTCGTGGAGTTCACGACGCGAGGATCGCCCGGTTTTCGCTTCAATCACTTGGAAGCACGGCGGACCGTCCGTGGCATCGACGAGCGCAGCTATTAGCTCCGGCACACTCTCCACTTGGGTATGGGCCACACCGTAGCCGGCACATAGCTCAGCCAGCTGAGCATCATGTGGGGTACCGAAGACGCGCTCGAATCGATCGCGATAATCCGGGGCCCCCTGCTCGAGCGTTTCAAAAATGCCGCAGCCGTTATCATTGGCCACCACGATGGTGAGGTTTTCTGGGCGTGGCTCCTCAGGACCAATGAGCAAGCCACCGATGTCATGCAGGAAAGTCACATCTCCCATCAGCGCCACGGTACGCGGGGCTCGAATCTCCGTGGGGTGTGCAGCCTGAGTTGCCAATGCCACACCTACGGCTTGGCTCACTGTGCCGTCGATACCCGCAGCGCCGCGCGGGGCGTAGGCAGCCACGCCGTCGAAAGGCATTCCGACCCAGCTGAGGTCGCGGATCGGGTTTGATGCGCCGATCAGGATGCTGTCGCCGACGGCTAGCGTATCGGCTACGGCGGCAGCGACATGAAGGCCGGTGAATTCTTCGGACTTTTCCAGCCCATCCCGAACTGCATCCGCCGCCAGTTCGGAAGCCGCAGCAGCGATCTTCAGCCATTGCTTTGTTGGCTCACCCGTCACGTTGAGACGCGACGCGACTCGGCGGGCTACACCGGTGGGATCGTGGTAGTCCTTGGTCCGCGTCAACACGGTGATATCCACATCTGCATCCTGCGCGAGCTGCAGCACCCCACGATGCAGCGTCGGATGGCCCACCAGGATGATCTGCTTGGGCCGAGTGCTGACAACGTGCCCTTCGCCGGAAATCTGTTCCTTTGAAAACACGGTGGCCGCGAGCGGATGGATCGGGTTATAGGGTGCCGGAGCGGTCGGCTCCGCAATGGTGGGCACGTCTTCCAGACCCGGCACCGCCCAGGCTCCGTCACCGGCGATCACAAGCGTATCTTCGCTCACATCGATGTCCGCTACTCCCCAATCCGCGGCACGTAGCTCGATGGCATGCTCCCCCGCCTCCGTTGTCACCGCTGGCCCAACCAGTGGATTGCGGAAAGCAATGTTGACGTGGGCCTGCGGGTAGGCCAAGGCGCGTCGCAGCGTCGCGGCCGCAGTTTCCGCGCGCGTATCGACGTCCACCCCAAAGGTCTTCGCATATGGCTCAAATAGCCCGAATTGTTCGATGGTTTGGCTGGCACCAGTACCTACGAAATAGCGAGGCCGATCTGCGGAAAGGATCAACAGCGGGGTGCCAGATAGCCGCGCTTCAATGAGAGCCGGCAATGTGTTTGCCACTGCAGTGCCAGAGGTCATCACTACCGCAACCTGTCTGCGCTGGACGCGAGCCATGCCCAGCGCCAAGAAGGCGGCACTGCGCTCGTCGATACGCATATGCAGCCGCAAGGGAGAATCAGCCAAAGCCATGAGCAGTGGCGCGTTTCTTGAGCCAGGGCTGGCCACTACATCCGTCATGCCGGAGGCAACTAGTTCGGCGACAACTCGAGATGCAACATCCACAGCGTTCATAGCTGCCAATCCTAATTGCTCAGTCGGCTAAGCTCCGCATGCACGTCGATCAAGCGCCTCAACCACCAGTCCCTAGTCGCTGGGTCGGCCGCCAGCGCAGCAATCCGATCCGGATCTGGGGCTACCGGTGTGGCGCTCACGAATCCCTCGATGATGTCGCGCGGCGCTGCCACGTCTTCTAGGAACAATGTGGATGTACCGAGGCCCGCTGGCGCAGGTGGGACATGAATGAAGTCATCGTCGTCGTGAAGCGGGAGCGCCGCGACGGCCGCAATGCCAGCGTTCATGCCTACCGCTGTATCTAGGGCGCTGGAAACGGTGACATCCATTCCGTGGCGTTTCAGATGCGCCGCGATTTCGAGGAGGCGACGCACTCCTCCTAAGGGGGCAGCTTTAACCACGCCGACGTCGGCGGCCCGGGCTTCAAGAACCCGATAAGGATCCTCCGCCTTGCGGATAGATTCGTCCGCCGCGATGCGTTGGAAAATCCCTTGTCGGGTGAGCCTGCTGCGCAGCTCCGCCAATTCCCCCAGACTCGCACACGGTTGTTCCAGGTAGTCCAGCGGGCCGAGGGTCTTAGCGGCTTCTTCTGCCTCAGCAACCGTCCACCCCATGTTCGCGTCGACTCGAATCCGAGCTCCGGGGCGAGCATCACGCACTGCCTGCACTCGCGCGCAATCCTCCGCCAATGCCTGTCCTTGGTCGGCGACCTTCACTTTCACGGTCATGCAGCCGGGGTAACGCTCCAACAGCTCGGCGACTTGCTCAGGCGGGATAGCCGGGATCGTGGCATTGACTTCTACCTGATCCCTTAGGGCTGGTGGCGGCCCCTGGTAGGCCATCTCAAGGCCACAGGCCAACCAGCTTTTCGCTTCCGCTGCGGCGTACTCCTTAAAGGGGCTAAATTCGCCCCAGCCCGCGGGCCCTTCAATCAGCAAAGCTTCGCGGGTAGTGATTCCACGGAACGGCACACGCATGGGCAGTGACACGACGTGCACGCGATCGAGCAGCTCGGACAGGTCCGGAATCATAGTGTCGCTTTCCTTAGGTACTCCGCAGTGATGGTATCCGCCTTCACCATATCCGCTGGACTGCCGGAGAACACGATGCTGCCGCCGTCATGGCCTGCCGAGGGGCCAACATCGATGATGTGGTCAGCTGCAGCCATGACGGCCAGGTTGTGTTCAATCGCGATCACGGTTCGTCCGGATGCGACCAAGTCATGCATCATCGTTATAAGGGTTTCGGTATCTGCAAGGTGCAGTCCCGAAGTAGGTTCGTCGAGAACGATGATCGGGGCCTTTTCAGTCATTTTAGCCGCAAGCTTGAGGCGTTGGCGTTCCCCACCAGACAGGGTTGTCAATGGTTGACCAAGCTTAAGATAGGGCAGACCAACAGAAATGAGCCTCTTGAGAACCTTGTTCACCTCACCGGCGCGAAACATCTCCACGGCCTGAGCTACCGACATGTCAAGCACTTCCGAAATGTCTCGTCCGGCAACCTTGTACTGGAGCACTTCTTCCTTGAAACGCTTTCCCCCGCATTCCTCACAGGTAGTGGAAACGCCTGCTGTAAAGCTCAAGTCCACATACACCACACCCAACCCCTTACAAGTTGGGCAAGCGCCCTCCGAGTTAGCGGAAAACAGCGCAGGTTTGACACCGTTGTCCTTAGCAAACTTGGTCCGAATCTTGTCCAGAATTCCGGTGTAGGTGGCAGGGTTGGAGCGTCGCGAACCGCGGATCGCGGATTGATCCACCACAAGCACATCATTTCTCCCCGCCAGGGCGGCGGTTACGAGCGATGATTTTCCGGAACCCGCGACACCGGTAACCGCGGTGAGGACTTCGAGTGGGAACGTCACGTCAACATCGCGCACATTGTTTCGGGAGACATGCTCCACTGTGAGCTCTCCGGCAGCAACTCGTGGCTGCGCCAGTTCGAGGGAGGTATTGAGGTACTGCGCAGTGAGGGAATCAGACGTAGCCAGTTCTGCGGGAGTGCCATAAAACACGACGTTGCCACCATCGGTACCGGAGCCAGGGCCGATGTCAATAATATTGTCAGCAGCTTTGATCACCTCAGGCTTATGCTCCACCACAAGGACAGTGTTTCCTTTGTCTCGGATGTTATGCAGCAGGGAATTCATCCGAGCAATGTCGTGCGGGTGCAGCCCGATGGTGGGTTCGTCGAAGACGTAAGTGACGTCGGAAAGCGGGCTACCCAAATGCCTAATCATCTTCACCCGCTGAGCTTCGCCTCCAGAGAGGGTGCCCGCCTCTCGATCTAGCGATAGGTACCCCAAACCGATCTCAACCATGGAGCGCAAAATCCCGAGCAGGTTATCGCGGGCTGGTCCCACGGCGAGATCAAGGCCCGCAACGAATCCGGTCAGCTCGTCTACCTGCATCGCGGAAAGCTCGGCGATGGTCTTGCCGTGCACGGTTGCGGTGCGCGCCGCTAGCTTCAGGCGGGAACCGGCACAATCTGGGCAGGTGCTCGTGGTGGCAATATCGGCCACAAAATTCACAATCTGTTTCGCCTTTGGCGGATCCGGTCGGTCGATCCACAACCGGCGGACGCGAGTGATCAACCCTTCGTAAGTGACATTCTTTCCCTCTACCTTGATCTTCTGTTGCGGGGCATAGAGCAACAGGTCTCGGTCCTGCTCGCTAAAGTCCCTGATGGGGAGATCAGTCTTGAAAAGTCCGGTCTCACCATAGGTCTTCCAGTACCACTCCCCCACACTGTGGCCCGGGGCGCTGATAGCACCGTCCTGCAAGGACTTAGCTTCATCGATGATCTTTGATTCATCAAGCGTTGCCGCCTGACCGGAGCCTTCACAGCTTGGGCACCAACCATCGGGCAGGTTGAAAGAAAACGCACTCGAGGTTCCCACATGCGGCTCACTGAGGCGAGAAAACAGCAGTCGCAAGATCGCATGAGCGTCGGTCGCAGTGCCGACCGTCGAACGCGAATTTGCCCCCATGCGCTCTTGATCGATAACTATCGCTGGGCTGAGGTTTTCCAGGGAATCAACCTCAGGACGCGGCAGGGTCGGCATAAATCCCTGGATGAAAGTGGAGTAAGTTTCGTCGATTAGCCGGCGCGACTCCGCCGCTACAGTCCCGAACACCAAGCTCGATTTGCCGGAACCGGAGACACCGGTGAACACGTTCAGGCGACGCTTCGGGATGTCTACGTCCACATCTTTCAGGTTGTTTACCCTGGCACCACGCACTTTGATGATGTCGTGTTGGTCGGCTGGATGCGCATCTATTGTCATGTCCACCATTTTCACATGTTTTCAACTTCACACCCCGCACCACACCCGTTAAGGGGAATGAACTCCAACACCAACCTGGGGACATTGTTGAACAATACAGTCTAGTGGTCAAGATCTGCGCAGCTCCACAATCCTTTTTTAAATAACATCGTTGGAACTATTCAGGCAGCCCCGATCTGAAAGTAATAGCCCGGTGATACTGGTTACAGGCATCACGCAGCGTTCAGCGCAGATATCCGCCGAGCCGATGCCACGCGAAAAACGGGGGTTTCGCGTTGCTGCATCGTCGGCCGGCAGGCGAGATTGGGGGATTCGCCGGTTGACACACACTACCCGCGGGAGCATCCCCGCCTCGGATAGAGGGGGTCACGATGGCAGGGATGCTCCCGCGGCAAGCCAGGAACCTCCCTGACCTAAAGTGGACACCATGACAAGCAATCCTTTTGACCCGACCCAATGGCAGCCCGTAGCGGGCTTCGAGGACCTCACCGACATCACGTATCATCGCCATGTTGGCACGAAGCGTGCCGACGGCATCGTCCGCATTGCTTTTGACCGTCCCGAAGTGCGCAATGCTTTCCGCCCCCACACCGTGGACGAGCTCTACCGCGCACTTGACCACGCCCGGTGCACACCCGATATTGGCAGCATTCTCCTCACCGGCAATGGACCTTCTGAAAAGGATGGCGGCTGGGCATTTTGTTCCGGTGGTGACCAGCGCATTCGCGGCCGCTCCGGCTACCGCTACGCTAGTGGCGAGACCGCTGAAACTGTAGATGAGATGCGTACCAAGGCCGAAGGCGGCCGACTGCACATCCTTGAAGTGCAACGACTCATCCGCACGATGCCGAAGGTGGTTATCGCAGTGGTCAATGGCTGGGCGGCCGGCGGTGGACATTCACTCCACGTAGTGTGTGACCTCACCATCGCGTCCCGTGAGTATGCAAAGTTCAAGCAAACCGACGCTGATGTCGGATCCTTCGATGCCGGCTATGGATCCGCCTACTTGGCAAAGATGGTCGGGCAGAAGTTCGCCCGCGAGATCTTCTTCCTCGGCCGGACCTACGATGCTGAGACGATGCAGCGCATGGGCGCGGTCAACATCGTTGCCGATCACGCCGAACTGGAAGCTGAGGCAATCCAAGTTGCCCGCGAAATCAATGGCAAGTCCCCTACCGCCCAGCGCATGCTGAAGTTTGCTTTCAACCTCACCGATGACGGGCTCATGGGTCAGCAGGTGTTCGCAGGTGAGGCCACCCGCCTTGCCTACATGACCGATGAGGCCGTGGAAGGAAAGAACAGCTTCCTGGAGAAGCGGGATCCGGACTGGTCAGAGTTCCCTTACTACTATTAGTGCTTGGCGAGCGGACGGTGCGAACCTGCTGGGGGCTCCGTGCTTTTCGACGGCAAGTCCCCCTCCGCAATCTCAACTACAACTTCCTTTGAGGTTTCATCAGCCAGCTGCTCCCGGATTTCTTCGGCCTGCTCTTCAGTGAAATCGACCGACTCATCCTCGACCAGTTCCTGCGCAACATCCAGGACGATGGTCTCCCGCAGGGAGTCTTCCTCCGCAGGGGATTCTGCCACCACCTTCTTCAGCTTGCGGGCATGCTTCTTGGTGAACACTTTTCCTGGATGCAGCTTGCGCGCCACAAGGGAGCGCATGGTGTCACGACGCTCGATTTCAGCGTCGATGCGCGAGCGCCCGCGTGCATAGGCTGCCAGCAGCACCACAATAAGCAGTATGCCCAGGTAGCCGAGGAGCGGGTAGAGGAAGGAGACCAGAGTCTTAAAGCCGACGAAGCTGAGGACGAAGCCGATCAAGCTCATCGCGATGTACACCTTGAGGAAGTTCTCTGGCTTGTTGGCGGTGATGCGACGCGACATGGAGTAGAACATTCCGATAGCGGTGTTGTAGATCATGCCGTAGATGACCACTGCCATGATGTTGCCGAGCATCGGGTTGACGTGGTCAACCAACGCGAGGGTCGGCATGTCCTCTTTACCCACGATCGGCAGGGAAACCCACAGGGAGACAACCAGCCCAACCAGGAGGACGCCGTAGATCACGCCGCCGATGAGTCCGCCCCAACCAGCCGCTTTGGTGTCGTAGTGTGCGCCGCCGATAACGATGCACATAGAGGCACCCACGATGATGGTGAAGCCGACGTAGTTCGCGAAGGAGACCCACCAGTTCGGCAAGGCGGTTTCCACCTGCGCGGAGTACGGCTGGAGAGTACTGAGGTCCGCCGGAGCGTCGCGGAGCGCGAAGAACATGGCCAAGGCCAAGAAGATAATGATGAAGGGCGTGAAGGCGCCAATTACTTGGCTCACCTTGTCTACGTCGAGGAATCCGGTAGCAATCACCAATACCAACATGATGAGCGCGCCCGCCCACATCGGCAGTCCAAATTGCTGCTCCAAGTTGGCACCTGCACCTGCGAACATGACAAATCCGACCGAGAAGAGAGTGAGCATGATGCCGACGTCGAGAAGCCGAGCCAAAACCGGATAGGTCACCTTGTTAAAGACCGCCGTGTGCTCGTTCGCCAAGAAGAAGGAACCGAACTTCAGCACGATCATGCCGGTGATGGACAGCAGGATCGCTGCGATCACTGCGCCAGCAATGCCGTAGCCTCCGAAAGCCGCGAAGAACTGGATGGCTTCCTGCCCCGACGCGAAGCCGGCACCGACCACCACTCCAACGAATGCCATTGCAATACTAATGGACTTCTTAAGCACAACTATTCCTTTTGTAGGGTGACGTACAGATGTTCCGGACTTATCCGGACATTGCGCCACAGATCACATTCCACAATAGGATTAGCTATTTCCTCACGCACATTTGATACGTCACAAACAGGTAACGTACCTGGGGTTTTAGCTCGAACCGCCAGTTCCATTAGCTGGGCCAACGCTGGAAATTTCCTGCCTTTATAGGTCAAATTCACAAATGTTACCCAACGTTAACCGAAACAGTCCCTAGGTAGCTGCGAAGGACAATACAGCCACAGCCTAAACTTGGAGCGGTGAGCACCCAGATCCTCGAGCCCCTCGTCATCCCGGCAGACAATCCTCTCCCTGTTCTTGATGCCCTGGAAAGCGCCATCGCGGGTGAGCGATCGCTGCTGCCGCTGCCGGAGAAGGATCTTGGCAGGCAGGCGACGCTCCGGGCGTCGCAACGCGCTGGCGAAGCGATCACAGCTACCGCACTGGTCATGGCCACCTCCGGCAGCACAGGCGTGCCCAAGGGTGCCCAGCTGACCCCGGTGAACCTTGTCAGTTCGGCCGATGCGACCCACCAGTTCCTCGGGGGCGCGGGACAGTGGCACCTAGCTTTGCCGGCACACCACATCGCGGGCATTCAGGTACTGGTACGCAGCCTGATCGCTGGGATCGAACCCTCTTACCAGGATGTCAGCCAAGGTTTTGACCTCACCGACTTCGCCGTTGCAGCTGATGAACTCGCACGGACCGGGGACCGTAGCTATACCTCTCTGGTCCCGAATCAGCTCACCAAAGCAATGGAGCACCTCCAGGGCATCGAGGCACTGCGGCTTTTCGACGCGGTGCTGGTAGGGGGCGCGCCGGTGACCAAAGATACGCTGCGCGCGGCTCGCGAGCTGGGAATCAACGTGGTGACTACCTACGGATCCTCCGAGACTGCCGGGGGCTGCGTATACAACGGGCGCGCGATCCCCGGCGCGCACATCCGCCTCGTTGGCGAAAGGATTCACCTCGGTGGGCCGATGATCGCAGCAGGTTACCGGAACGCCCCGGATCATGAAGCCTTCGCCGAACCAGGCTGGTTTTCCACCTCGGACTCCGGAGTACTGGACAATGGCATTCTGAAAGTGACCGGGCGGCTCGATAATGCCATCATCACCGGCGGACTCAAGATCCACCCCGAGGTTGTGGAGGAAGCTCTGCTCAACGTTGCTGGAGTAACTGGCGCGTGTGTGGTGGGCGTGCCGGATGCGCGACTTGGTCAGCAAATCGTGGCAGCTTATACAGGCGACCTCTCCCCAGCCGGGGTGATTGAGGGACTCGATGACTTACAGCGCTGGCAACTGCCACGGCAGCTGCTCCACCTCGATGAGATGCCACTGATCGGGCCTGGCAAGGTGGACCGAAAGAAGGTCGAACGCCTGCTGGGTTAGTCCTCCTGCGCAGAGCTTTCGCGCAGCTGCTGTACGTCTTGCTCCGTGTACACCTTTTTGATCTGCTCATCATTGCCACCCATCAGGGTGTTTCCCACTACTAGCGCCCCAACCTGTGTGGACGGGATGACTGCGAAGTGGCGCGGCTGGGCGTACACCTGACGAATTGGGTGCCCTGAGCGTAGCGCGCAAACATGCAGCCACACATCATCAGCGCGTGGGGTGAGCTTCATGAACTCATCGCCCTTGTCGACGACATAAGAGATGAACGTCGGCGGATAGAGCACACCCGACACTCCGGTAGCAAAATGCAGGTAGCTAGCGTTGCACGTGTCTACAGCACTCCATTTTGCGTAGGGCATCATTGCGCCATCTCGCAGTTCAATGCGGTGCGCCCGGTAAGCGATCACCACGTCATTGCGCAGCTCGCCGATGAACAGCAGGTTTTGCAAAAACCATTCGGGGTAGATCATGTCGTCGTCGACTGTCGCGACGAGCTTGCCACTACCGACTACTTCGCGAAACTGCCCCCAGTACTTAGTGTGCGGCCCATAACGCCCATCCGAGCACTTGACCTGCAGTCCACGCTTAATCAGGCGCTGCAGGGATTCGGGGTACTCGCTATGAAAGTCAGGCTCGTCGAGCCACAGCACTATCGGGGCTTTCACATAGCCCCGAGCGATCGACTCCAGCGTCAGATACACCTTGCTGAGTCGCCTGCCATGCGTGGTCAAAGAAATGATGACCTCGCCTTCCTGCGGGATCCTAGTGCGGGAAAGATGATTCGCGAGCCACAGCGGAATGATGCGGAAACACGTCAGGAAAAAGCTGGCAATCTGCCCAACTACGTATCCAACCCACATCATTACTGGCGCCACGTCCTTTAACTGTTTTTAGTGCTGATATTTTTCTCACCCTACCGCTTTGACTCGAAACCCACCCCTCAACGCTGCCTGGCTGCCAGGGGGCAGGCATGATAGAAGCCATGCATGATTCTCATTCCGCAACCGCTTCCGACTGGTGGGAAGCCGCCCGCCCGCACACGTGGGCTAATGCGTTTGCGCCGGTCATCGCCGGTTCCGGCGCTGCTGCCTACCATGGGGGTTTCAGTTGGTGGCGGGCGCTGCTCGCAGCTGTGGTGTCCTGGGCGCTTATCATCGGTGTGAATTACGCCAATGATTACTCTGATGGCATCAAAGGCACCGATGAAGACCGCACTGGCCCGTTACGGCTGACAGGTTCCGGGCTAGCGGCGCCGGCCTCCGTTAAGCGCGCGGCTTTTCTCTCCTTCGGCGTCGCCGCGGTTGCTGGAATTGCGTTGTCGCTGGCTTCAGCATGGTGGTTCATCCTTATCGGCGCGCTGTGCATTGTGGCTGCCTGGTTCTACACCGGCGGGAAGAACCCCTATGGTTACCGGGGCCTCGGCGAGGTGGCGGTGTTTACGTTCTTCGGTCTGGTGGCGGTGTGCGGTACGGAGTTCACCCAGGCGGGCCGCGTCAGTTGGGCTGGCTTTGCGACGTCGATTGCCGTCGGAGCCATCTCTGCGGCCGTCAACTTGGCCAACAATCTGCGCGACATCCCTTCGGACACCGAGGCCGGCAAGATTACGCTCGCCGTCCGCCTCGGGGATGCGGGAACGCGGAGGCTGTGGCTCTTTCTCGCGAGCTTGCCTTTGCTCGCTTCGGTAGTTCTGGCCGCATTAGCCACCCCGTGGGCATTGGCCGGAGTGTTGGCATTTGCCCTATTGATCCCGGCCTCGCAGCCCATCCGCTCGGGAGCAACGGGCCCCGCCTTGATTCCCGTTTTAGGCCTCACGGGCCGGGCAATGCTGGCTTGGTCAGTGTTGACCGGGTTGGCGTTAGCGTTCGGATAGTTCCTTTTTCACCCAAGCTTTGTGCGCTTTCCGCTGGGTATCCCACTGCGCGATTTCATCGTTGACACGTAGTCGCAGGTTCTTGAATACGAACATGGACAGCGGAAATGCCAGCAAGAGGCCCAGCAGGGAGGAAATTAGCAGCGGGACAGGCGCTCCGATAAAGTAGGCCGTGTATTGAATAATAAGGGTGAGCACGACGAACAGCGCCAGGCGTGCAAGCCCATATAGTGCGATGTCTCGCCAGGCTCGGTTGCGCAAATCCCTGTCGAGAGTTGGCTCTCCGGTTGTGGATCTTTCTTCTGCAGTCACAGCTTTGACCATACTAGAGGCGCGGTAGGGAGTTATCCGATGGGACGTCTGTTACTTTTCCTTTTGATCGTGGCTGCCGTCGTGCTGCTATGGAAGGCCTTCGCTCCTACCGCTTTGGGTGGTGCGCAGCAGCGTCCGCAGCCTCCGATGATTAAGGGCCCGGACGACGATGAAGACTTCCTATGGCGTTTGGAAAAGGAGCGCTTTAAGCAGCGCCGCGAAGAAGAGCGTCGGCGTGAAAAGGAACAACGCCCGGAAGATGAGCGCGAACCTTAGATCCTGCTTGATCGATTCTTTTTCGCAGACATTTCCACAGTAGGATCTAAATATGACAACACTGGCTACCGCCATGAATCCGCTCAATACCACTAACAATGTTGGTGAGCTTCGCCCAGTGTCTGATAACCCTGACTTCGACCACATCGTGGACGTGTTTAAGGCGCTGGCTGACCCCACTCGACTCCGACTCCTCCACCTGGTGGCCCAAAAGGGGTGTGAAAACGTGTGCGGCCTGGAGCTTTCCGAGGCTCTCGGGGTATCCGCACCGACCGTCACGCATCACATGAAGAAGCTCATCGCGGTCAATTTGGTCAAGCGTGAACAACAGGGCAAGTGGGCGCAATACAGCGTCAACGAGCGACTATTCACGTGCATTGAGACCCTTGCCTCAGACATTATCAAGTAGGCCACTTCACTAGTTCGAGTGTTCTATTCGAGTGCGTTTACCGCTTTCCACCAAATCTGTTTTAGCTCTTGTGTTCTATATTTTTTGAGGTAAAATAGGAGGTAGAACAGGGGGAAAGCATGAGCCATATCGTTTCGGCAGCAGCGGCTATTGATGCAGCGCTTAACGACGCCACCGACCTTTCCAACTTCCCTGATCTCATTGACCTGAAGGAAAAAATTGCACGACTGGAAACACAGTTAGCACGGGGTCATGAGGTGCACGAGCTCTGCAGCGCGGGAGTCCCGAGAGATCAAGCCCGGGTAATTGTGCTGCGCTCGGAGCATGATTGGCGAGACAGCGTTCCAGTAGCCCACCAGGACAACATCCTCGGCGCCCTCCAGCAGCTATCTGCAGCCTCCACCCGCAGAGATGCCATCTACGAGTTGGCAGCCGATGCGGCAGAAGACTACAGCCCGTGGCAAACACTCAAATACACGCGTGAGCTCGTCCGCCGGGAAAATGAACGCCTGTCCAAGGATCCCTTTGAGGCAGTTCGGCAACGCAAGCTGCGGCTCCATTCACAGGACGAGCACGGGGGATGCCGGTTGAACGGCTACCTGCCTGCAGCTCCCGCGGCCTTGATGCGCTCGCTGATGGACATCGCTTTCAAGCATGCCGCCGACCACAGTGACGCGGATGATCTACGTACTATAGATCAACGCAACGCTGATGCTTTCGCCGAAGTACTCAAGATGGCCAGCAGCAAGCGAATCTCCGACACTGGGCACGCTTCCCTCATTATTTCGGCGACCACTTCGGACGAGATGGATTGGCGTACCAAGTTCGCCACGAACACTGACATTGATCTCTCGCTCTTCGACATCGAAATGCTCGCTGGCGACCGGGTCTCCGATTACATCGTTGTCCATGACGCTAAGGGAGCCGCAGGCACCCTCTACTACTGTGGCCGGCACGCAAATTTCTGGCAGCGGATCGCGCTGATCGCCCAAGAGTTGGTCTGCCAATACCCCGGCTGCGATGTGCACGCCGGTAGATGCGATGTCCACCATGTTCACCCTTGGTCGAAGAACCGGCGTACCGACCTCAACAACCTTGCCCTGCTCTGCCGCAAACACCACCGCCTTGTCGACGACGACTGGTTCGGAGCCCATATTGAAAAATGGAGCGGCCAATCACACTGGGTGGATGAAAACGGCCAGTGGAACCGGAACAATTCCCCTGCGGCGAACCGCGCCGCCGGCAGCCGAATCAGGAGCGATTGAGCACCTGTAGCAGATAGTCCCCATACCCTGAGGACTGGAGTTCCCGTGCCCGCTCCTGCAGCTGCGCATCGGTGATGTACCCCATGTGCCACGCCACTTCTTCTGGTGCGCTGATCTTAAGTCCCTGTCGCTGTTCAATGGCCCGAACATAGTCCCCCGCAGCCATCAGCATATCCACCGTTCCGGTGTCCAACCACGCCGTACCACGCGGCAGCACCTGCACCTGCAGCTTGCCCCGTTCCAAGTAGACATTGTTGATGTCCGTGATCTCTAGTTCCCCGCGCGCGCTCGGTTCCAGTGTCCGCGCGATCTCCACCACGTCATTGTCATAGAAATACAGACCTGGAACCGCATAGTTGGATTTCGGATCAGCTGGTTTTTCCTCCAAGCCAGTCGCCCGACCGTGCTCATCAAAGGACACCACGCCATAGGCGCTTGGGTCTGCGACCCAATAAGCAAAGATTGCCCCACCATCGATGTGTTCGAAGCGTCGCAACTGCGTGCCCAGGCCCGGCCCATAGAAGATGTTGTCCCCAAGCACCAGCGCCACTGAATCATCACCGACGTGTTCAGCGCCCAAGATGAAAGCTTCCGCCAAGCCACGCGGAGCATCCTGTGTTTTGAAGGTCAAGCGGATGCCGAACTGGGAGCCGTCGCCAAGCAAGCGCTCAAACTGGGGGAGATCCTCCGGCGTGGTGATGATCAAAATGTCCTGGATGCCGGCCAGCATCAGTGTGGACAAGGGATAGTAGATCATCGGCTTGTCGTAGACGGGAACCAGTTGCTTAGAAACCCCGAGGGTAATCGGGCGCAACCGGGAGCCAGTGCCGCCGGCGAGAATTATGCCCTTCACGCGCCGGCTTCCATGTTGGCGAGCGCCCAACCGTCACGCAGCATGTTTTCGTATTCCTCGCATGCCTCAAAGGACGGCAGCGGAGCATCCGCAAGGGCGGGCGCGGTCTTGTCTTTCTCGGAAAGGATATAGTCCGCCTCCGGCCACTCAACCCCGACGGTCGGGTCGAAGGGATCGAAACCGTGCTCCGTGTTCGGGCGGTACTCCGCCGAGGTCAGGTACGCGACGGTGGAATCCTCCAGTGCCAAGAAGCCGTGGGCGATGCCGACCGGCAGGTAAAGGCTCTTGCGGTTCGCAGCGGTCAGCTCCACGGCCGCCCACTTCAGGTAGGTGGGCGAGCCGACACGCACGTCCACCGCCACGTCGAGGATCGCGCCGCTCAGGCAGGAGACAAACTTCGCCTGCCCCGGCGGTACGTCGGCGAAGTGGAACCCGCGCAGCACGCCCTTCTTGGAGGTGGAGATGTTGGACTGTTGTAGATCAAAGGGGAATCCCAACGCTTCCTCGAACTCCGACGCCTTGAACCATTCGTTAAAGGCGCCCCGCTCATCGACGATGACCTTCGGCTCGGAGACGAATAGGCCGGGGATATCTGCAATCGCGCGCAACATGGGTCTTAGTCTAATACGCGCTCAATCTTCGCGTAGGCCTGCTCTGCCTCCGCACGCGAACCGGCCCACCAGGTCGGGTTATCCCGGTACCAATCAATGGTCTCCGCTAGGCCTTCCGCGAAAGACCGCTCCGCTCGCCACCCGAGAGCCCGCGTAGAAGAAGGATCAATTGCATATCGTCGGTCATGCCCCGGCCGGTCACTCACGTGTACAAAATCGCCGGATTCCCGCCCGAAAGCTGCATTCAATGCTTCTACGACCTGCCTGTTGGAGCGTTCCCCATCAGCACCAATGAGATATGTCGAGCCGATTTCACCCTGCTCAATGATGTGCCACACGGCATCGTTGTGGTCATCCACATGGATCCAGTCCCGGACGTTGCAGCCGTCGCCATACAGCCGAGGCTTTTCTCCGGCCAATAGTCCAAGGATCTGCCGCGGAATGAACTTCTCCGGGTGCTGACGCGGGCCATAGTTATTGGAGCAGTTGGAAATCGTCGCCGCCAGCCCAAACGACCGCACGAACGCCCGCACCAGGTGATCGCTGGCAGCCTTCGAAGCCGAATAAGGGCTACTCGGGTTATAGGGTGTGGTCGGGGTGAAGCGGGCTGGATCGTCGAGAGCCAGGTCGCCGAAGACTTCATCCGTGGAGATGTGGTGGAAACGGACGTCGTAACGCGCGGCGGCCTGCAGCAGGTTCGCGGTGCCTTCGACGTTGGTCTTGATGAACTTCATCGGGTCCCGCAGGGAATTGTCGTTGTGGCTTTCGGCAGCGAAGTGCACCACTAGGTCGGCGCGAGCAAGTAGCTTATCGACGTCCGAAGTGATGTCCCCTTTCACAACCTCAATATCCAGACCGTCCAGGTTCGCAGGATTGGCTGCATAGGTAAAGGCATCCAGGACCGTAACGTTCGCGTCTGGGCGCTGGGCCAGAGTGCGGTGAACAAAATTGGATCCGATGAAGCCGGCGCCGCCGGTAACCACTATGCGCATGGCTACCTAGTGTAATGAACCATCAATGTTCAGCGGTCTGCGCCGCGGCTTTGGACTTCGCGCCAACAGAATAGCGCAGTAACGCTGACAAGCAGCAGACTCTTGATAAGAATCAGGGAGACGTTCCCCTGATTTTCCAGATCCATGACTGTGCTTAACAAGATCAACGTCATTTTAGAAACAAAATGGAGCACAGTAGAAGCAGCAATTCCTTGCGAGAACATCGCTACCAGCGCAAAGCACAAACCCGAAGTTAGATAGCCCAGCCAAGGTACGACGTTGCTTGGCGCGTGGATAAGGGCAAAGAGTGGCACAGGAAGAAGGAACGCCACCCACCGGTTAGATGTCCAGTATCCGATGACCTGAAGACTAGCTCCTCCGCCCATGCCATCACTGGGGCAGATAACAGGGTCAGCGCAAGTAAACCTACCTCCGGAGTTTCGGAAGGATCAAAAGCAATTGCGCACCCAACATAAACGAGCACTGCGACCGGCAGAGTCACTGTAAGAGCGCGGAGCGCTGCTCGCCAGTTGAAGCGACCGGTGATGTCGAGGAGCTGCCGAACTTTCCTACCGCCACCGAGACGTGTGGCTAAGTAGAGTGCAGGAAGGAAAGCGATGAAGGCCGTCCATGCACTGACCTGGTCAGACCATTGCGCCTCTATAGATCAAGCGTGATCATCAAGCCAAAAAAGAAAATCAGGAAACTGAAAACTAAAATCGCGCCTTCAGCGATGCTTCTTCGGCGCGGGGAATCCGTGGACCGCCGTGCAAGTAGGTGAAAACTAGTCAGTCAGTAGACATGGGTACGAATTTTAGCAGCGGTGCACCAGTCCCGCCGCCCCGGCTGTGTCGCTAGTTTAGCCCTGCGTAGGAGTGCAGGCCGGACACGACCATGTTGATGAAGAAGAGATTGAACACCATCATGCCGAAGGCCACGATGTTGATCCACGCTACGGCAGTGTTCTTCCAGCCGGAGGTCGCACGGGCGTGGAGGTAGGCGGCATAGAGGATCCAGGTGACCAGGGAGATGGTCTCCTTGGGGTCCCAGCCCCAGAAACGCCCCCAGGCAGATTCCGCCCAGATGGCACCCAGGCAGACACCAAGGCCGAATATCGGAAGCGCCCAGACTGCGGCTTTGTAGGCGAGGCCGTCAAGAGTCTTCGCCGATGGCAGCGGACGCACAATCGCACCGAAGAAACCCTTTTCCGAGCCTTTCGGCTGATACATACGCAGCACGTAAAGCAAGGACGCCATGCCGGAGATCATGCCCACACCAGCGCCGATGGACACTGTGGAGACGTGGATCGGGAACCAGAAGGATTGTAGTGCGGGGACAACTGGCGCAGATTCCGCGTAGAGCTTCATGCCACCGTAGAACAGCAATGCAATGACCGGGGTGAGCACCCACGGCCACATAGCTCGTAGCTCGCGCCGTTGAATCACCCAGGCAGCGATGGACATGGCAACGAGGGTCACCATCGCGACGTACTCATACAGGTTGCCGAAAGGGAAACGGGAGGCGGACATCCCGCGCAGCACCACCGAGGCAGCGTGGATAATAATAGCCAGCCAGATCAGGGACTGGGTCATACCCGCAAACTTCTCAGCCGAAGGATTAGGCTGCTGCTTTTCGACGCCCGTGGCCACATTGGGCCCACCGGAGCCAACCAGCTCACGCGCAGGCTCATCTCTAAGCAGTACCTGGGACTGCTTCACGTAGTAGACGATAGACATGAGCAGGGCAAACACATAGACAACGAAGGCTGTCCTGAAGCTCATGTTTGAAAAATTGGCGAACGTCTGATTGACCGGCATGTCGTCTTCTTTCTCCCTAATCCAACTTTCGATGGATACGCAAACCATACAGGTCAGCATGGCGGCGGTTCAAGTTCTATTCCACATCCGGCTCCGGCAATCCCAGCAATGTGCGATGAATACGGTCATACTCGTCGCCCCAACCTGCGCGGTCGGTGCGGGCTAGGCCGGCGGTCTCAATCAAGGTGCCCGAACCAGACTCGGACAGGCGCACCCAGATGCGACGGCGCTTCACGAACAGCGAGCCGACCAATCCGCCGAGCGTAATCAGGGTGGTCACCAGCACCCAAAGTTGGGTGGGATCGTGGCTGATCTGCAGGTTGGCAAACTCGTTGGCGCCTTCGAACTTCACCACGGTGCCGTCGTCAAGCGTCACAGTCTCGCCGACCGCCATATTGACGCGTTCAATTTTCTGCAGCGCACCGGTGTGCAGCAGCGTCGGGTCGAGGGAAAATAGGGACTGCCCACGGCCGGAGTCGAGGCCTGCATCGCCACGGTAGATGTCGATGGCAACGGCTGGGTCCTTCATCGCTGGGTACGCCGAGGACAATAGTTGTCCGGTCTCCCCTGTCCACTGTGCGGTAGGGGCGAACAAGCCCTGGATCGCGATGCCCTTGTTGCGACGCTCCTGCAGATCTGGGTACATACCCGCCGGCGGGTCGAAGCGCATGACGCCGGAGGACAGGAAGAACGTCGGATCATCTGGCCGGAACTGGATCATCTGGGTGCGGGTTTCACCATTGGGCCAGGTGACGGTGAATTTAGGAGCAAAACCGTGACCCTGCAGGTAAACGCGGTCGCCGCCGATGCGCAGGGGATGGTTCACCCGCATGGTGTATTCATCCCATTCGGAATGGGGTTTGAACATGTCATCGCCCACCGCATAGTCCACGTTGGAGGTGAACATCTTGGCTTGGCCGTTCGGCAGATAGTCTGCCGTGAAATCCTTAACGTTTACGCAGTAGGGGTTGAGCTTGGTGCCGTCGACAAGCGTGCCGGCACGGAAGGAGTCAAAGTTCGCGACGGCAGTGTTGCAGAACTCGGAGTTTTCCGCGCCCGCCACCACGATGGCCTGGCCTTCGTAGTACACCATTTTGCCTGCACCGATCGTGGCCAAAACTCCCACGAGGCCGAGGTGGAAAACCAGGTTGAATAGCTCGCGCGCGTAGCCCCGTTCTGCGGCGAAGGAACGCTTGCCGTCGCGATCTTCCGCGGCGGAGTACTCGGCCACTCGCCAACCCTTGAGCGTGGCACGGACCTCGTCCGATACCTGCGCTAGCGACTTATCGACGACGCCTGCCCCATGATGCGGTAGCCGCTCCAAATTCTTCGGCGCGCGAATCGGCTGCGTTTTCCACGCCTTGTAATGCTCCCAAGAGCGCGGCAAGATACAGCCGATCAGAGAGACAAATAGCAGCACATAGATGGCCGTGAACCAGGTGGAGGAGAAAACGTCGAAGAGCTGTAGCTTGTCATACCACTGTGCGAGCTGGCCGTTGGCCTGGATGTAGTCATTGACCTTGGATTCGTTCAGGGAACGCTGCGGCAACAAGGCGCCGGGGATGGCGCCGATGGCGAGGACGAACAGCAACGTCAGCGCGGTGCGCATGCTGGTCAGCCAGCGCCACGCCAGCAACGGAATTCTCTTGAACATGTGACTCCTAGATCGGTGTGTAACCGAAGTTGACGGTCCACTGTCGAACAACATTAATGAACACGCTCCACTGACCACTAACCAGCGCCAGCCCCACGATGATGAGTGCTACCCCGCCAATGAGTTGGATAGTGCGCGAGTGCCGCCGCAGCCACCCAACACCGTGCATCGCCTTCGCCGACCCCAGGGCAACCACTAGAAACGGCAGCCCAAGCCCCAGACAATACGCGATGATGAGGAGCACGCCTCGGGCCGCCGTCATCCCAGCAGTGCCCGCCGACACCGAGATAATCGCTGCAAGAGTGGGACCCAGGCAGGGGGTCCAGCCAAGCGCAAACACTCCGCCGAGCAGCGGGGCGCCGATCCACGTGGATAGGCGCTTCGGCTGCATACGGGTATCCCTATCCAGCGCCGGAACCATTCCCATGAATGCGAGCCCCATCACGATGGTGACGATGCCACCGATACGCTGCAGCAAATCCTGATTCAAAGTCAACGCAGATATCGCACCGAACACAGTAGCTGTGGCCAGGACAAACACCACGGTGAAACCGAGGACGAACAAGCTGGCAGCGCCAGCAACACGCCACCGCCCCCGCTTCGCGACGACCGGCCCCTGCTTCTCATCCAGTTCCATATCGCTGCCCACAACACCGGCAAGATAGGACATGTAGCCCGGGACCAAGGGCACCACGCAAGGACTGGCAAAGGAAACCAATCCTGCTATTGCCGCAACAAGCATACCGAGCAGAAGAGGCCCACTAGCAGCGACTTCGGCAAATTGTGAACCCATCTACGCCTCGTCGATAAGCGGCAGGGTGACTTCTAAGACATCCTTGGCCGTGACCTCGCGGAGGAACACCGCGGCTGGGCGATGGTGCTTGTCAAGCACGATAGTGGTCGGAATAACCGAGGCAGGCATTCCACCCAATGCGGCGGCGGTCTTGAACGGTGGATCGTACAGCGACGGATAGGTCATGCCGTTGTCCACCATGAAGTCGCGAGAAATTTCCCGCTGGTAATCCTTCACGTTCACGCCGAGGACAGTACCTTTACCGGTTTCCTGCAGTTTCTCATGCACTTCTTGCATATCATCCGACTCGGAGCGACATGGTCCACACCATTGCCCCCAGGCGTTCAGCACCACGACCTGGCCTTCATAGTCCTTGAGATTGATGGACTGGCCGTCCGCAACCCCCTCGCCGGAGAATTCCTTGACCGGCTTACGCTCATCCTGCGGATAAGTAATGTCAGTCTGACCTCCCGGCGCGATGAAGGTGAAAGTACCGCCAATAGCAACAGCGTCTTGTCCGGCGGTGTCACTACTTGAGCAGCCCGCCAGGGACAGCGCCAGGCAGGCTGCGATAACTGCGCGCTTCATTTAGATCCCCTGCGCCGGCTCGGAATAGTACATGTCGGTGATCTGATCGTCCTGGAAGACCAGGGAAGTCAGGGAGGCGAGTTCACACTGGCGCATCGCCGGGTTGTGTGCCAGGGAGAGGCCTTGGATACTGCGCTGGATCATCACGATCGGCAGCTGGTGCGTCACCATGACGGCTTCGTGCCCTTCGGCGGCTACGCGACCTCGCTCAATGGCGTCCATCATGCGGGCTTCGATGACATCGTAGTGTTCTCCCCAGCTGGGCAAGGATGGGTTCTTCATCAATGGCCAGCGCACTGGGTTCCAGAGCTGCGATTTCCAGGACTTCACCCGCAGCCCTTCGTAGCGGTTGCCCGCCTCGAGCAATGCCTTATCAATGTCCACATCTAGCCCCAGCTCGCGGGAGAGCGGAGCTGCAGTTTCCTGGGCACGCTGCAGCGGAGAAGCCGCAAGGTAGGTAATGTCATGATCCTTCAGGGCCTCGGCTGCAGCAGCCGCCATGTCATGACCGCGGGAGCTTAAGTGGTAGCCGGGCAGCCGCCCGTACAAGATGCGATCCGGGTTGTAGACCTCACCGTGCCGCAGCAAGTGAACGATAGTGGTGCTCATGAATTAAGAGTCCTTCTTTGCTGCGGCAGCTGCCTGAGCTGCCGGGATGAGGGCGGCTTCGATGCGCTCGAAGTCATTGTCAGTCAGCGCGCTAGAAACGAACCAAGTCTCAAAGGCACTTGGGGATCCGAACACACCGTTATCCAGCAGGGCGTGGAAGAAGCCCGGGAAGCGGAAGGTGTCCGCTGCCTTCATGTCGGCGAAATTATGGCCCTCGCCCTCGGCGAAGCGAATGGACAGCATGTTGGAGGCGCGCTGGATGTGGTGAGCCACGCCCTCGCGGGTCAGCGCCTCAGTAAATAGGCCGGCAAGACGGTCCGCGTTAGCGTTCACAGTCTCATACACCTCCGGGGTAGCCAGCTGCAGGGACTTCATTCCGGAAGCCATGGCGACCGGGTTTCCCGACAGCGTACCCGCCTGGTACACGGGACCGTTCGGCGCGAGGTATTCCATGATGTCCTTGCGTCCACCGAACGCAGCAGCAGGAAGACCACCAGAGATGACCTTGCCGAAGGTGGTGAGGTCACCGGCAACCTTATCGACGCCAAACCAACCGGAGTATGAGGTGCGGAAGCCTGTCATAACCTCATCCATGATCAGCAGCGCACCGTGCTCATGAGCGATGTCCTTCAGACCCTGGTTGAAGCCCGGCTTCGGGGCGACAGTGCCCATGTTCCCTGCAGCGGCTTCGGTGATCACAGCAGCAATCTCGCCGGGGTGCTGCGCGAAGGCTGCGCGGACAGCCTCGAGATTGTTGTACTCCACGACGATGGTGTCACCCGCGGCGGCACCCGTCACGCCCGGGGAGTCCGGCAGGCCAAAGGTGGCCACGCCACTGCCTGCCGACGCCAAGAGTGCATCCACGTGACCGTGGTAGCAGCCGTCGAACTTGATGATTTTCGGGCGACCAGTAAAACCACGTGCCAAGCGCACTGCAGACATGGTGGCCTCGGTGCCGGAGTTAACGAAGCGCACTTCATCCACGCTGGTACGGGCCACGACCATCTCCGCGAGTTCTACCTCACCGACGGTCGGAGCGCCATAGGAAAGGCCGTTGACGGCGGCGTCCTGAACGGCCTGCACGATCTCCGGGTGTGCGTTACCCATGAGCATCGGTCCCCAGGAGCAGAAGAGGTCGACGTATTCGTTGCCGTCGACGTCGATAAGCGTGCTGCCCTTCGCCTGCTTGATGAAGCGGGCTTGACCGCCGACGGAGCCGAACGCACGGACCGGCGAGTTCACTCCTCCCGGGGTGAGGGCTAGAGCGCGGTCAAACCATTCGGCCGACTTCGCGGTGTTTGCTGAGGTAGGCACAGACATATCGATTCCTTAATGTGAAAATTTCAGGCCGATGACGCCACCGAGGATCATCGCAATAAACAGTACCTTGAGCGGCGATACCGCCTCCTCGCCGGCGACGAAGGCGTAAGCAACGGTGAGCGTAGCGCCCATTCCGACCCACACCGCATAGGACGTGCCGACCGGAAGCTGCTTCATCGACCACGCCAACCCACCCATCGAAAAGGCGCAGGCCAGCACAAAAACGATGCTCGGAAGCAACCGCGTAAACCCCTCAGAACGCGACAACGCCACAGCCCACACTGCCTCAAAACAGCCGGAAAGAATCAGAATGAGCCAAGGCATGACGTCCTCCAAGTTCGCGCAGCTTATAGCGCCCTACCCTATCCAAAAGTTGTAGACGCGGGCAAACGCGGGGCAGCCGTGCGCATCCACGAGACAACATCAGTGATTAAATTCTCATTCGCTAGGAACTTTTGCAGCCAATAATTTAAATTTGACGATAGATATATAACACACCCAGCCGTAAGGCTGTCCCACATCACACGCGATACCCCAAGGACGCACAAGTGAAGACCACCCTAAAAAATCGCGGCAGCAATGGCCGTTACTGCCACCGCAGCAATGAGCCCCGTCCCCGCAGGCGCACAAGCTCCTGAGACCACCACCGAGGACGAGTTAGCACCTCAGATATCCCAGTTGCGACATCCTTCCGAACGGGACATCTACGATGTCGACACCTCTAACTGGGACTTCACAGAGCCCGGCATGAACAAAAACAGCATCGACAACCACTACTACGAAGACAAACTCCCCACCGACGATCCAAAGCCGGAGATTATCGAAGGACAAATGCGCTCGGATCGCATGGACATTCCAGGCGAAGTGGACAAAAAAGAAGCCGACGAAGCAGAAATACAAGAAGCACACGAATTAGGCATCTACCCAGCAGGCGAACAACCCCGCGTTAACACCTTGGCCGCCGATAACTGCCGATCCTACTGGCCCACCACCCACCAGGTCTGCGGAGCCATCCGATTTTGCAACAAAACTGGCAGCAGCTCACGAAAAGACTCCCAACAACCCAACTGAATCGAAGCTGATGGACGAGTTCAATAACATTACCGGAATTCACACCGGACTTCGCAACGATGGCAACCCATCCGAAATCCAGTCTGTCTGCCTCGGGTACGCTCAAACTGCAAAAGTCACTGTTGATCCTGCTGCTGAATTTCCGAACTCCACCGCCAATAGCCTAATAATTTTGCACGAATGAATTCCCTTCCGCACCCCCCATTTCCTTCCGGGAAAAACCGGATATCCAAACAACACAGTTCTTCGTTTCTCAGGCTACTGAACATCCTCGACTGGGGAACGCTGGCCTTGTTTGTGCTGCTTTCAACCGTACTCACGCTACTTGCAGGAGACTGGAATCTATTCGGACACAATATTGATGATTCTCATAGGGTAATAGCCTTCATTGGGGCGGGTTTATTTCTAATTCCAGGAGTTGGCTACTGTGTGCTGCGAAATTTTTCCAATGCTAGGCACCAACCACCCGCACTGTCACGATTGACCATTTTGACCTGTATCGCCGGTTTAATCTGCACCATACTTTCTTGCATGTGGCATTCTCGAGACTTTAACAACTCACAGAACGAGCTCGTTCAAGCTATTAGTGACATACAAAGTAGAGGAACAGGGTGGCGCGAAGTGTACGGTTTCGAATCACCAAGAAACATCGGCCGTCTTGAGATATTTTCGATTGAATATACACGAGAAGGGCAAATTATATTTATCGATGCCGATCAATCTGCCTTATTTTCAATTTCTGGATGGATCTACAACGAAGAAGCGGACGTCCTACCATTGGAGTCATTTCGTGTTAATCACATAACTGGATCTTGGTACTCCTTTGACGCGGACTAGCTAAATTCCGGAGCATTCGATTAACCGTGAATAAAGTAAAGCCTCCGATGAAGCGCTTTGCCGTCTCGGGACGCTAAGCACCAAATCGACCAGGCGTAGTGAAATCTGAATAGCAAAAATACTGGCAATTCGACCTGCCATAGGACGTCCGATTGCCCAAGCAGCCGGCAACGACGCCGTCGACGCCAACGAGTCCGGCCACACGGACACCACCCCCGCGCACGCAGCCGTAATGTTGGATAGATCGACGTAGGAGCACAGTAATCCGCCTGTTCGTATTTTGGGTGCGCAACTAGTCTCGGTACAGGCTCTAGAGGCCTGGCTGGTACAAAATGTAAGCTGCGGAACATTATCTTCCGCGAACCAAGACCTTACGGACGAACTACTAATGAGTGTCAACGCTGCTACCATGTGCCGCACCATCAAACTCGATGTCACCATCTTCCAGGCTGAAGCCGTCCCAGTGCCTGTTACCTGTCCCTTACGCTTCGCGAAGGGCAAGCTTCGTGCTCACATCACCGATGAACTTGACGATCTGCCTGTGGTGGGATTCCTCACCCGCCTGCGCCTACGCGTCTCACGGTTCACTTGCTCCAACGCGTGGCAAGAGATCGAATGAGTGTACCCGCCACCACAAAGCCCTGGGACAGGGTTGGGAATTGGTCGACAAGAGCCAATGTTGATGTCTGCAGTGAGGCTCTCGATGACAGCCCCAGTCACTTCAAGCGAGGTTAAGGGTACTCGGGATCGATGAACATGTGTGGCGACACACCCATCAGCCCGGTGAGCCATCCGTCCTATGGCACCGTGCTGTTAGATCTAACCTCAGTAATGGATTGCACCGGCCCGCCATGCCGTGAGACATAGTGCGAGGAAAACACTGACGGGCGCGTTCTAAGGGCCAATGCATCACTGCCACTATGTCTCAACGTACATTCATGAATTCAATGGATTCAAGGCTCTTAAATTCCACTTGAAAGGGTTTGGGAGATGGATTAACTTCCGAGACAACGGCCCTGTCCAGTTAGACACTAATCAACCGCCCCGCGGCCGCCCTGGCCCCCGCAATGACGGCCGGCACACCCACGCCATCGGCCCAGGCACCGGCAACCTCGATACCGTCAACGCCTGACAGTACCTCGCGTACGGCCGCCACCGTGGCCAAGTGGGTTTCGTCATAACATGGCAGCCCACCGAACCAACGCTGCACAAAGATCTCCGATAGGCCTGCTGCGCGACCATCGAATCCTGTGATCGCCTGCAGGTCATCCAAGGCATAGTCCACAAGGTCATCCTCGGAGGCACGCACGATGGCATCGTCCCCGAATCGTCCGAATGAAGCCCGCACGAGGGCGCCACCCCGCTCGGCTAGGTGCGGCCACTTCTTGGAGGACAACGTAAACGCCTTAGCATGCACTCCCGGCTCATCCAGCGCAATGAGGATGCCGGAGTTGTCTGGCAATCCTTCTGCGGAGTCGAACTTCATGCCCACCACGGCAGAAGATGCGAGCTTCACCTTCTTCAACTCGGCAGAAGCCTCCGGAGCCACGGTGCGCAGCTGCGCTGCTGCGGTCGGTGCCGGGGTAGCCACTAAGACGCGATCAAACGCGCCCTCGGCCTTCACCAAGGAGAACCCACCGGATACACGCTTAATCTCAGAGATGAACGCATCCAGGTGAATCCGCGCACCGGACTGCTCGGCCAGTTCCTCGTACATCTGGGCGTAGCCGTCCTGGAATGCCCCGAATACAGGCTTCGGCGCAGCAGTATCGGCAGCCTTACGCATGGCGGCACGCGCCTCGTCCAGCTTGGCGACGGCCCCGGAAAGAGTCACCTTCTCCCCAGCCGCCACCATCTTGTCAAAAGTCACCGCCAACTGTGGCACGGTCGCCCGGATGCCCAGGTCATCCGCGCTGCAGGAATACACCCCGCCCAGCAGGGAAGACACCACGTGATCGACCACGTCATCGCCGTAACGCTCCCGCACCAGCTGACCTACGGACATATCGCCACCCGGCTGCCAGTCGATGCCCGGCTGGTCGCTCTCGGCGTCGATACGCGCGGCAGTCTCAGCAGAGATCAAACCGTCGAGGCCCTCTGAAGTGGCGGGGATGCCCATGGCACCGCCCATCGGGATCGGATGCAGGGATCCCCCGCAATAGACGAGGGATTTCAGACCGGAGGGGCTAACGATGGCGTCGCCAAGACCGAGCTGCGTGAAGAAGTCCACGGCGTCCTTGCGGAAGGCCAGGAACGCCTCGGCCCCCATATCAGTGCGACCGGATTCAAAGGGGACAGTGTAGAGCTTGCCGCCGATGCGCTCGTCGGCCTCGAAGACGTCGATCTCGGCGTCTGGATCAAGCTGGCGCAGCTCATAAGCGGCGGTGAGTCCGGCAAGACCTGCGCCGATGATCGCGTACTTCATGGAAATGATCTCCTAAGAGTGAATAATCGAAACAGCTTCGGTGATGGCTTCCGGCGCGGTGTTCGGCAACACGCCATGCCCCAGATTAAAGATGTGCCCAGTGGCGTCCCCGACGGCAATCGCGCGGGCAGCTTCATCCTTGATCCGCTGGATCTCCTTAGTGAGCACGCTGGTGCCCGCGAACAGGATCGCCGGATCAAGATTGCCCTGCAGCACCTTCGCACCATTCTCACGGCGGATGCGCTCAGCGGCCTGATCCAGCGGCACGCGCCAATCTACACCCATGACTTCAGTGCCAGCAGAGCCCATCGCAGCCAGCAACTCTCCGGTGCCGACGCCGAAGTGGATGCGTGGAATCTCCTTAATAGATGCCAGGATCTCGGTGGAGTACGGCAGCACAAACTCGCGGTAATCGCGCTCAGTGAGGTAGCCCGCCCACGAGTCGAACAGCTGCATCGCGTCAATACCGGCATCCACCTGCGACTGTAGCCACCCGATGATCGTCGGGGTAAGGCGCTGCATCAGCTTGTGCCAGACCTCCGGCTCGGCGTGCATCATCGCCTTAGTCCTCTCATGATTCTTGCTCGGCCCGCCCTCAATCAGGTAGCTCGCCAAGGTGAATGGCGCTCCCGCGAAACCGATCAGGGCTTGACTGTCAGTCAGCTCGTCCAGGATGATCTGGATGCCCTCGCGCACCTCGGTCACCTCACGGTCCAAGATCGGCAGCTTATCGACGTCCGCTGCCGTGCGAATCGGGTCCTTTAACACCGGACCTCTACCAGGAACAATATCGATATCCAGGCCCGCCGCCTTCAGCGGCACCACAATATCGGAGAACAGGATCGCCGCATCCACATCGTGGCGACGCACCGGCTGCAGCGTAATCTCCGCGAGCAACTCCGGCATGAAACAAGAATCCAGCATCGGAATCCCCTCGCGCACCTGGCGGTACTCCGGGAGGGAGCGGCCGGCCTGGCGCATGAACCACACTGGCGTGCGGGATGGGGTCTTGCCAGCGATGGCGTCGAGCAGCGGGGCGTTCTTCAAAGAGCGTCGAGTCATGGCTTCCATTGTGCCCGAATATCAACCAAAAGTTGTAATTCTAAAACTTCCGCACCTGGTTTGAGCGAGCTTCAATCATGAAGGTGAAGCCGATGGTAAACAAGGTAGCTGCCATGGGGTGCAATAGGCCGGCGACTGCTGCGGTGATGACCACTGCGTTGTATGCCCACGCAACCATCAGGTTGCGGTCGACGAGGGCAGAGATCCGACGTGAAAGCACCATCATCTCAGAGACCACGCTAACGTCCTCGCGCAGCAGCACGACATCAGCCTCGGGCACATCCAGGCTGATATTTGGATCCATCAGCACGCCCACATCGGCGACATGCAAGCATTCGCGAACTCCTAGGTCGCCGACCATGGCCACGTTGTTACCTTGCGTATGCACGTTGCGCACCGCAAGGACTTTCTTCTTCAGCGCGATGCCCGCCAGCACGCGGGACATGCCGAGGGTATCTGCTAGCCGACGAGCAACTGGGTACATGTCACGCGTGATCATGATGGTTTCAATGCCCATGTCCTCGAGGGAGCCAATGGCATCAACCGCATCCTCTTTGTTGTCTTGCCGCAGGGTGATTACGCCACGCGCCTGTCCCTTCCAACTGACCACGATCGGGATGCCGCCGCTCACCGCCACATTGGAGAGCCTGCTAGATAGCCCCGAAAGGTCGTGGGGTCGTACCAGAGTGGCCTCTACTTGGCGGAGTTCTACTTCACCGTCGGAGTTCTTCATCGGGATTTCGATGCCGCCAGCAAAGTTGCCGTCCTCCCGCAAGTGTGGGTGACTCACCTCGATCCAGTGCGGAATATCCTCGCCACCAGTGCCAGCATCGCGAGCCTCACGGGCCGCACGTACCAGTGCTTTAGCCGAGGGGTGGTCGCTTTCCATCGACAGTGCGCCAGCAACGCGCAGCACTAGCTCCGGATTCTCGCCCTTTGCTACGGAGATCGTCTCCACGAACATGTCTTGCTTGGTGAGGATGCCCACGCGGTTGAAGACCACCGCGTTCACCTCGTCTAGCTCACGAATCACCTCGGCATTACGGACGAGGATGCCGTGCCGGGCGGTCTGTTCGATACCAAGTTTCATGGCTACGTTCGTGGATAGTGCGAGCGCCATCGGAGCCACACCAGCGAGGATTGCCAGCGCAGAAGCTACCGCAGCATTGATGTTTGCACCGATCAACCACCACAGTAGAAAGTCCACCAGGGCGATTCCTAGCGCCCACGGCACCAGCAGCGAGGCAGTACGCGTGGCTAGCTGCGCCGAGCGGTTCTGATAATGGGAGGCCTCTTTGACCCACCGGTGGATCGCCGCAAGACGAGTCTGCGAGCCTGTCTTCTGCACTCGGATCTTCAGCGGACCGCCTAGCAAAAAGCTGCCGGCATGCACGTTGGAGTTCACCTTCACGCGCTCAATGATGCCCTTGAAGTTCGAGAACATCCCCGGCTGGATCTCAGCTGCGCCACCAATCACGCGGCCGTCTACCGGAATGGTGGAGCCGCCGGGGACGATGATGTCATCGCCAACCCGGATCTCCTGCAATGGGATATCCACGTGTACTGACTTCGAGGTCGCCGGGTCCTTGCGCACCACAGTGACGGTTTTCAGCTCACCCCGCAGGTTCGCGTTGTACTCATCCATCAGATCTGGGCGGGAACGACGGATAAACAGGCTTCCGAGCAGCATAAACACTGTCACACCGCAGGAAACATCGAGGAAGAACTCGCCCTGCGCCATCCGGTTGTAGTTCAGCGCTAACCATTGTGGCTGGAAGCGCCAGCCCGGATCACCGGCCGGGGTAAAAATCAAGAGCACCACGGACCACACATAGGCGGCGAGCACGGCGGCGGAGCTAGCGGCGTCGAGAGCAGACATGCCGCGGCGCAACCCACCGGCGGTAGCGCGGTGGAAGGGCCACGCGCCCCACGTAACCACCGGCGTCGCAAAGGCAAGACATGCCCATTGCCAGTATGGGAACTGCAGTTCAGAAATGTAGGAAAGCAGAAAGACTGGCAGGCTCAGCAGCGCGCTCAGCAGCAAGCGTCGCTTGGTCAGCAGCTCCTTGGCCGTAAACAGGACCTCGGTTGGTTCTTCCTCGTGCACCCGCACCAGCTGGGTATCGCGCAGATTTCCGGCGCGTCGTGCGGCAAGGTCCGTACGCTCCTCCGCTTTACGACGCCTCTTGCGTGGAAGCCGCGCCGCCCGCAGTGCTAGCTTCGTCTGACCGCTTCGCAGCGGAACAGGTCGGCGGTTTTTCTGGTTGAGGCGCTCCGCGCGGCGGCGAAGCGAAGCGTTGGTGAGGTTAGCTTGCACCCCGAATTCAGCAAAAACCTGAATGATTCGGTCGGGCATAATGTCATCCGCGGCCGTGATCCAGGCAGTGGCGGACTCATAGACCACCGAAGCGCGCACGCCAGGGATGTGCTCCAAGGCTTCCTCGATATCCGCCACATGCAAGGCAGACTCCAGCCCTTCCAGTTCCAGGGCAAAAGAGGTCGAAGCAGAGGCCTGTCGCCGCGCTAGGCGTACATGTGGCGACTCCTCGAGATCGTGGCCGCCACCAATGCCGACCTCGGCGGCAGCCTTCTTGGCTTCCGCAATGGCGGAATCCATCTGCTGTTGCGAGGAACGCAACTCTACTGGGCAATCAGGATGATCTACTTCACGTTCAGGCATGGCTACAACTCATCGTTGCGGTAGGCGACAAAATCATTGACACTCGGACGGTACAGCAATAGTGCACCGATCGTGAGCAGAATGGGAATCAGCGAGATCCCCACTCCGGCAGCCTTCACCGTGAACGCGATCAAATCCACGAATACGGTGATCACCACAACGCCTACCGTCCAACGCCGCGAGTATTTCGCACCCTTTCGCACCTGAGTCAGCAAAACAGTGATGATGAAGCCGGCGAATATGTTCCAGATTCCGATGACGCGCTGATTCGCTTCCACCGCCGCTTTAAACTGTGGCTCGACGTTCGGGTCACCGGTATAACCCGAGGTAGCCACCACGAGGCCAAAGAAGATAGCAAAGGCAGACACCACGACCAGCCACCAATATCCAACGCGCAGCGCCGTAGGCTCCGTCCCCAGGTTTGCGCTCGGGGCAGAAGAAACTGGTGCGTGCGGTTGCTCGCCTCCCCGGTGCATCGACGGGAACATGTTAGTCATGGTTGATCTTTAAGTCCTATCACTTCTCAGGGATACCGGCCCGCGCCCAGTCCACGGATTCCTTCTTGCCACCGAAGATGGCGGCCAGCACGGCGCATACCGCGACTAAGATTTGAACGTAGCCGTCACACAGCAACAGTGCCACCGCAACCCCACTACCTTGTGCCATTTCAAACACGAACAGGGCGCGGATTGCTAGGTAGACCCCAAAAACGGTGAGGAAGCGACGTGCTCCTTCCGCAGACTTGTTGCCATTGTGGAACACCTTGGCCGTCCACCCGATGACAGCCACGATGCCGATAGCCAACACTCCGGCCATGATCGCCGCCAAGGATGCCATCAGACTGAGCGTGGTATCCGAAACCTGACTGAGCTGCTCCGGTGTTAGCGATTCCCGCGCGGCGGCCTTGAGCTCAGAGGTATTGAGCAGACTCATCACCACGTTGAGCAACTGGTGCACAGTTTCAAAAGCAACCACCACGAGCCAGGTCTTGAAGGCAAGCTGGACAGACTCGGGACGTTCTCGGTTAGCTGCGGGTTGCGCAGCAAGCAGCTTCTCAGGCACAGACACCTTCTTAATAGTTGGCGCGCAGGATGCGTGCTGCGTCCACCGCGAAATAGGTCAGGATCTGATCAGCCCCGGCGCGCTTGAGGGACACCAAGGCCTCCATCAGGCAGGCATCGCCGTCCAGCCAGCCGTTAGCCGCGGCGGCTTTGATCATCGCGTACTCACCGGAAACTTGGTATGCCGCGACGGGCACGGGGGATGCCTCAGCAACGGCGCGCAGTACGTCGAGGTAGGGCAGGCCAGGCTTGACCATCACAAAGTCCGCGCCTTCGGCAAGATCCAGTTCCACTTCCAGCAGGGACTCACGAATATTCGCGGGATCCTGCTGATAGGTGCGTCGATCTCCTTCCAACGAGGATCCGACGGCATCGCGGAAAGGGCCGTAGAAGGCGGACGCGTACTTTGCGGAGTAGGCCATGATCGCCACGTCTTTAAAGCCAGCCTCATCTAGGGCCTCGCGGATCGCCTCGATCTGGCCGTCCATCATGCCGGACGGGGAAACAATGTGAGCACCTGCTTTGGCCTGGGCCACCGCCATCTGTTGATAGCGCTGCAGCGTGGCATCATTGTCCACCACGGTGCTGCCGAAACGGTCAGTTGTGAGGACGCCACAATGTCCATGGGAGGTGAACTCGTCCAAGCAGGTGTCTGCCATCACGAGGATATCGTCGCCAAACTCGGCACGGACGGCTGCGATTGCCCGGTTGAGCACGCCAGATTCCGCCCACGCCGGGGAGCCTACTTCGTCCTTATCAGAATCCAGTGGCACACCAAACAGGTCGATGCACTTAATCCCGGCTTCCTTGGCTTCGGCGATCGCCGCAAGGAGCGAGTCAAGGGTGTGCTGGACTACACCGGGCATCGATGCGATGGGGTTTGGCGCATCGATGCCATCTGCAATGAACATTGGCAGGATCAAGTCCGCTGGGCGCAGCGTGGTCTCAGCCACGAAGGCCCGCATCGCAGGATTCGTACGCAGCCTGCGTGGTCGGCGAGAAATGTGCTGGGACATGTAGATGAACCTTCCTAGTTGGATTCGGGCGCGTCCACAACCTTACGACGCGCCCGGCGCTTCTTTCGTGGCGGCGGGAGCTGCCCGGCGGCGCGAAGCCCGGCTACATGTTCAGCGAGCGCATCCACCAGTTCAGTCACTCCCGCAACCTCTGGCACTACATCTACTCTAAGCCCGAGTTCCTTCGCCGTGGTGGCAGCCATCGGACCGATGCAAGCGATAATCGTGCGCTGGTGCGGCTTACCTGCGATACCTACCAGGTTCGCGACGGTCGAGGAGGAGGTGAAGCACACTGCGTCGAAGCCACCCGACTTGATCATGTCGCGGATTTCCGCAGATGGTGGCGCCGCCCGGACCGTGCGATAGGCCACGATGTCATCGACTTCCCAGCCAAGACCGATCAGGCCGTCGACAAGCACGTCAGTGGCAATATCTGCGCGGGGCAGCAGCACCCGGCCGACGGGATCAAGGTCTTCATCAAATTCGGGGAACACGCTGACCAAACCAGCTGCATTTTGCTCGCTAGGCTTCGGCAGCAGCTCTGGGGTGATCCCCAAAGCGCTCACGGCTTCGGCCGTCTTATGCCCAACACACGCGATGTGGACACCCGCGAAAGACCGAGCATCCAAGCCGAACTGGGTGACTTTTTCCCACAGTGCGTGCACTGCGTTCACGCTGGTGAGCGCGATCCACTGGTAGCGACCCTCCACGATCCCCTTGATGGCCCGCTCCATCTGGGCGGGATTGCGTGGTGGCTCCACCGAAATCGTCGGCACTTCTTGCGGGATCGCCCCATGCGAAGCAAGCCGGGTCGACATCGGACCGGCCTGTTCCTTGGAACGCGGCACTAGGACTCGCCAGCCATAGAGGGAACGATTCTCCCACCAGGAGTACTTGGAGCGGTCGTCGACACCCTTGCCCAGGGTGATCACGATGCGGCCCGGGAGCTCACCGTCGATCTTGCCCAAAGTTCCCAGGCGGGTGTCGTAGGTGCGCTGCAGGCGGGTGGTGCCATTGACGGTGACCGTCGCCGGAAGGTCTGCGGACAGGCCACGGCTCTTGAGCTCTGCGGAGATGGTCGGCAAGTCGCCGGCCTCTGCTTGGAGGACTAGCGGCTGTGGCGCGGCGGCCAGGCTGTCCCAATCCACATCCCCGCGGGAGACATCGGTTTCGGTGTAGGTAGAACCGAGAGCGATGCCAGCGAAGGTCGGCACGGTAGCCGGGAGCGACATCCCTGGGACCACGTGGAATTCCAGACCAGCCGCGGACACGGCATTGATCTCGGCGAGAACGGTATCGCTAGAAAGCGGGTTACCAGTGACTAGACGGACAACGTTTGCCCCGTCAGCCACCAGCCGTGCCAGTTGCGCCGCACGATCAGCTGCACTACCGGCGACAACCTCGTACACCTCGGCAGCTGACGGCCCCGGTGGTTTCGGCGGTCGACGGCGCGCGCCGGCAGCCTTGGCTTCAGCGCATATGCGCTCGTATTCCTGGTCAAAAGCTTTCTGTTTCTCGGGCGGAATCGGCAGATCTTCGCCGACGATCGCCCGAACGCCTGTTAATACTGCGGGGTCAACGACGGCAAGCTCGGCGCCGGCGAGGACTTCGCGGGCGCGTACCGTAAGCAAGTCGGGGTTGCCGGGGCCGGCACCAACGAAAACGACGGTGCCTACTACTTCTTGCTTCTCAGCCTGTGGGGCCTTGCTCATGTATGTCTTTTCTAATACTCAGCTGTCAGTGCCGGGTAGGCAGACAAGTTACGCGAAACAACTTGTAAATCTAAACCGACCCCAATGCATTTGGGCTCGGCTCTCGTATGCTAGGTCAACCCTAAAGCATGCGGCCTGTTTTTCTAAAAATCCTTCGCCTGCATAATCTCAGCCGCTCCTAATTCGAGCAGCCGCTGTGCCAAGGTCTGGCCCAGTTCTTCGGCTTCTGCTACAGGCCCGCAGATCTGTTCCCGCAACACCTTGGTGCCGTCAAGTGAGAACACTCCTGCCACGAGGAGCAGGGAATCAGAGCCAGCCGAAGCATAGGCCGCCACCGGGGCGGTACAGCCAGCTTCTAAGGTGCGCAGTACTGCGCGTTCGGCGGTAGCCTCCGCGGTGGCCTGCGGATCAGCAAGCGTATTGAGCGCTGCGACGATCTCCGCGTCCTCGGCACGACACTCCACGGCAAGCGCGCCTTGGGCGGGGGCTGGCATCAACACGTTGACGTCCAGCACCTCAGTTGCCCGGTCTAGGACGTCGATACGCGCCAGTCCGGCGGCAGCGAGGATGACGGCATCCAGCTCGCCGGAAGTCACTTTGCCCATGCGGGTATCGATATTGCCACGGAGCGGTCGAATATCCAGGTCTGGGCGCTGTGCTCGTAGCTGGGAGACACGACGCGGCGCAGAAGTACCTACGCGGGCGCCCTCCGGCAGCTCTTTCAGGGTCAGGCGGTCTCGGGAGATGAGCGCGTCGAAAGGATAGGAACGCTTCGGAACCACTAAGTGGAAGCGCTCATCAGGCGCGGTCGGCAGATCCTTAAAGGAGTGCACTGCAATGTCGCACTCCCCTGCTACCATCGCATCGCGCAGCGCCTGGGTGAATACGCCTACGCCAATCCGCTCGACTGGGGACATGTTGACGTCACCTGGCGTGGTGATGATGGTGAGCTCAGCCGGGTAGCCAGCGGCAATGAGCGCATCGCGCATGTGGCCGGCCTGGGTGGTTGCCAGCCTCGAACCTCGGGTGCCGATTTTCAGCATCACTTCTCCCCTTGGGTTTGGTTGATTGACATTGCCATTTTGGGAACGTTCTCTTTCGGCAAATCCTTCGCTCGCACATCAACAGAGCGAGTAGCCTCCAGCCCGAACAGTTCCTGCAGCGCAGTTTCGTAGGAAACACTGCCTGAGGTGACCGCGAGTTCCTTGACCCGGACGGTCGGCTGGTGCAGCAGCTTATCGACGACCCGTCGCACCGCCCGCTCAACTTCCTCGCGGTCCGCCTCATCCATCGTCGGCGTCCTGGTACCCAGCCTTTCCAGCTCCACGGACATGATGTCATTAGCGTGGCGACGCAGCGCCGCAACAGCGGGCACCACGTTGCGCACCCGCTGTTCGGAGATGTAGTGCTGCAGCTCGCTATCCACGATCGCGCGGGCTTCCTTCTGGGCGCCCTTCGGATTCGTATCTTGTTCTTCGTGGAGACGCTCAATGTTGACTAGCTGTACCCCAGGGATCGCGGCCACCTCGTCATCGATGTCCCGCGGCATAGAGAGGTCTACCAGCATCAGCGGCATGCCGGTGCGAGGGACGTGCTGCGGTTCGATAGTGAAGGAATCGGCGCCGGTGGCAGAAATCGCCAAGTCAACCTCGCTGAGCGCGACGCTGCGTTCCTCAAAGTCTACGGTGCGCGCACTAATACCCAGGTCGCGAGAGCGTTCTGCGAGGACTTCAGCGCGGGACTTGGTGCGGTTGGCGAACACGAGCTCGCTAATGCCGAGTCGCCCCAAGTGGGACGCTGCGAGGGAGGACATCACGCCAGCTCCTAGGACGAGAGCACGCTTTCCTAACAACGGAGATTCCCCATCAGGGAGGCCCATGAGCTCTAAGGCGCGGGTGGTGGCAAAGCTCACCATGGAGGCGCCGGCATCATCGATGTCAGTTTCCGTGTGGACGCGCTTACCGGTGTGCAGCGCGACTTGGGTGAGAGAGTGCAGGGCTTGGCCCACAGTGCCGATCTCCCCGGCGCGCTGGTAGGCGGTGCGTACCTGGCCAATGATCTGTTGCTCGCCGACGACCATGGAATCAAGACCGGAGGCCACCGTCAGCATGTGCTCAGCGGCGGCGTCGGCATAGCGAACATAGAGATGGTCTCGCAGCACATCGATGTCCACGCCCGAGCGCTGGTGCAAAACCTGTACCACCTCGTTGACTCCGGTATGAAAGCTGTTCGTTACGGCATAAACCTCCACCCGGTTACAGGTGGACACGATCATGGCCTCTGAAAGGGAGGGTTGGTCGACTAGCGCCATCGAGGTCTCGTCGCGGACAGCGTCATCCATACTTACCTGCTCCAGTACCTTTACTGGCGCAGACCGGTGGGACATACCGACTACCAGTACGCTCACGCTTTTTACTCACCGCTTTCAACAGCTCTTCCGCCGAGGGGCAAAGATCGAACTTTTGATTCACCCCAGCTGGTCGAATATTCGATCTTTCACAGTAGCCCTAATGGAGTTGTCAAGCCAACCGCGACTAGTGTGCTCCCCCACATAGCTCGGCCGCGAGCTCGGCATTATCCACTTCCCAGCAGGCGAATTCATCGCCGTCGATAAGCACGACCGGCACGCGGTCACCAAACTCGGCCGCCAGGTTAGACTGGTCCACATCAACAACCTTGAGGCGCGCCCCAGCGGCCGCCACCACTGGCTCGATCTGGGATCGCACCCTTTCGCAGGAGCCACAGGTTGCCCGAACCATCAATTCCACCAGCACCGTCAAGTTCTCCTGCTTTTTGGCCTGCCACTCCGACAGGTTCGCTACTCAATGCCTACGATTGACTATCGTACTTAAGGCCGTGGAGAGGACACATCATGGACGGATTCGCGCTTACCCCCGAGGAATTCCTCGCGAACTGGAGCGCGTCCCGAGGCAACCTGCGCCGCTTCCTGGAGGATCGCGCCCTCCCGCCTGTCGATGAGGCGAGCCAGAAGGCTGCCGGCGAGGCCGCGGTATCAGAGGCCGTCCGGACTGTGTACGACCTCGACCTCGACTCCTTCCACGCCGGCGTCGAATCTGTGTCCGGTGCATTCGAGGCGGCCGGTTCTCGCGCCGTCACGGACCCCGACCCGGACGTGCCGCAGGATCCCGGGGCGGCCGCGTTTTTCGACGTCGACAACACCCTCATCCAAGGTGCCTCCATCATCACCTTCGCCATCGGCCTCTACCGCCACAAGTACTTCACCCTGCGCGATATCGCGCCCGTGGCGTGGAAACAGCTCAAATTCCGCCTCACCGGCTCCGAAAACGCCGCCGATGTCGCGGAGGGGCGCCAGCAAGCCCTGGAGTTCATCAAGGGGCGCAGCGTGGAGGAACTGGTGGAGCTGTGCGAGGACATCGTGGACAGCACCATGCTAGAGAAAATCTGGCCCGGTACCCGCGCCCTCGCCCAAATGCATATCGACGCCGGCCAACAAGTCTGGCTTGTCTCCGCAACCCCCGTGCAGCTAGCCCAGATCTTGGCCCGGCGCTTCGGCTTCACCGGCGCCCTGGGCACCGTTGCAGAGGTTAAGGACGGTAAGTTCACTGGTCGCCTAGTGGGCGATATCCTTCATGGCCCGGGCAAGAAGCACGCGGTTGCGGCCTTAGCCTCCGTGGAGGGTTTGGAACTAGAGCGCTGCACCGCCTACTCCGATTCCATTAACGATGTACCGATGCTGTCCATGGTGGGCACGGCCGTGGCGATCAACCCGGATCGCGAGCTGTTGCGGATCGCAAGGATCCAAGGATGGGAGATCCGAGACTACCGCTCAGTGCGGAAGGCCGTGCGAACTTTTGGAGTTCCAGCATTAGCGACCGCAGCCCTAGGACTTTACCGCTGGCAAGTGCGGAAAATATCGCGAAAACAGTCGACAGACTAGGTTGTGGGATTGTCGATGTGCTGGCTCGGGGAAATCTTCCCCGCCAACACGCGGATTCGACGCTCAATCCCCAGACCCAGACACGGTTAGACGGGGAAGACTTCGCTCCCCTGCCCCCCTACAACGCACAAAGGCGCCCCAGATTTCTCTGGGACGCCAATGTGTGCGGAAGCTAATTGCGGCTTACTTGCCGAGCTTACGACGCTGAACGCGAGTACGGCGCAGCATCTTGCGGTGCTTCTTCTTGGACATACGCTTGCGGCGCTTCTTGATGACGGAACCCATGGGGTTTACCTCGCTTTAATAGTCGTTGTACGTACATAACCTGCCAACGTGCATACCGGCATCCTGGGTGAACCAGATTGAACCGACGTCCGAGTGCACTTTCGCCCGCCGAGCCGCCACCGCACCCTGAGCAGGCGCAGCTACGGTCACCGAAATGGCTCGCTGACACGAATGGACTTCATACTACCGCGCAGGGGGCTCGGTTCAAAAATTGCCCACACAATAGAAAACGCTCCTTAAGAACACTCGCCAGCCCAGAATATAGGCGGTGAATCTTCCTAAGGAGCGTTTGCAGAGGCCTCTTGCAGCGCAGGACTAAATTAGCCAGCGTTGTAGAAAGAGGAATCCAGGTACTCATCGACAGCGCTCTGGTGCACGCGGAAAGAACGACCCACACGAACTGCAGGCAATTCACCGGAGTGAACCAAGCGGTACACCGTCATCTTGGAAACACGCATGATTTCCGCAACCTCGGCGACAGTCAAGAAAGTGCCATTGTCTTCATTAGCCATAATCAATACCCTTCACACACGCAGCGCGCTGCAGGCTTCCCCTCCCGCAGTACGGTCACGCACGTGCTTGTGCCAGCTTACCGTGAACCATGTGACTATTGCGACATGAGTGCCAGAAAATATTTAAAGATTCGGCAGTAGCTTCCTGAGCTAACCACATCAGCCCAGCTAGTTGCCGGTTTAACAAATCAGTCACATCTTTCCCACGGGTGTACCAAAATGCAGTTATTCGGAGTCCATTTCCTGCGGCACCGTCTTCGAAACCTTCTTCAGCTTCGGCGCACCCAATTCTTCAGAACGAGCCGCACACTTTTCCGTGGCACGGTAGACCATGCCCCGCAAGCCAGACTGCTCCAGTTCGCGGATCGCCTTAATGGTGGTGCCTCCCGGAGAGCTCACATTAGCCCGCAACATGGCAGGCTCCTCGCCTGTTTCTTGCATCAGCGCTGCGGCGCCCGTAGCAGCACTGACAGCCAGATTCTTGGCCAAGTCACGTGGCAACCCCAAATTGATGCCGGCATCGATCATCGCCTCGACGAAGAGGAAGAAATAGGCCGGAGAGGAGCCGGACATAGCAACCACCGCATCCATCTGGGATTCTTCAACCACGAAGACATCGCCCAGCGCGCCCAACAGATCCTTGATCTGCTCTAGTTGCTCCTCAATAACAAAGCGACCGGGACTGATCGCAGTAGTACCGCGACGAACCAGCATCGGGGTATTCGGCATCACCCGCACGATTGGGGTACCCGCCGACACGACTTCTTCCAGGGACTTCACGGCGATACCCGCCGCCATGGAGATGACTGTGGTGTCCTGGGAGTTGTTATCCAAAGTGTCCGTCACCGAGGCAAGGACCGACAGGGTGTCCTTTGGCTTAACACACAGGAAGACAACGTCTACGTCCTCGACGGCTTGATTCACGTCGGTGTAGTCAGTGACGCCGTAGGCTTCGACGAGCTCCTTGCCGCGCTCGGGGCGTCGATTAGCAACGTGGATGTCTTTCGGGTTCGTACCACCCGCCACGAGGCCCGAAATGAGAGCCTCGCCGATCTTACCGCCACCAATTACAGCAATTTTTGTCATGCAGAACACCATAACGCGGATGTCCTGCAGATGCGATTACAGGCCGATGATCAGCAATGGCCCAAAAGTAAGCGCCAAACCAGTAATGGCGGCCAGGGTCATGGAGAGGCCATCGCGTTCCGTACGCAGGGCATGCACCAAGCCAACGATGCCCAGCGTCATAGCGCCTGCCAACGCCCCAACCAGCAAGGAATTCGAATTGATCCACAGCGCCTTGAAACCGAGGAACACTGCTGCACCCAACACGATCCCGAGGACAGCCATGACGATGACGCTGCCGATGGAAATGCTGCCGCCGTCGTCCTCATCCTCTTCGGCGACAGGTTCCAGCTCCGCCTCGGCCGGCTTATCGACGACAACGGGCAACACACCCGTTTCTTCTTGGTCAAACTCCGAAACAGGCTTAACTGCCGGTTTGACCTCCGGCTCCGGCTTAGATTCAACCCGCTGCGCTGGGAAAGCATCGGTGGTGAGCTTTACTGGGTCGTCATCCTTCACCACACTGACAACCGGCGCGACTTCCGCAGCCTTTGCAGCAGCCGGCTTAGGCGCAGCAGCCGGCTTGACCGGAGCTGGTTTAGGCGTGGCCAGCTTTGGTTCCGGCTTAGCTTCTGCCGGTGCTGCCGGTGCTGCTGACGATTCCGCAGCCGGGGCGTCGATAGGCTGGCTGGTGTGCCGAGGTTCCGCCGGCTTCACCTCTACCTTTGGAAGAGATCCCGTGAGCTCAGCAACAGAGACACCGCCGTCTTCTAGGCTGCGACGGCGACGACGCTTCGGCGCGTCCCCACGACCTTCTGCGGCCGCACGCGCCATCAATTCGGCAACGGTGAGCTGTTTCTCAGACATGTTAGTTATTCCAAACCTTTATCGATGCGGCGCAAAATGACACCTTCGCGAAGGGCCCATGGACAAATCTGTAGCTGTTCCAAACCTAATGCACGCATACTAGCCTCCGCGACTAGAGCGCCTGCGACAATCTGATGCGAACGATCGGAACTGATACCTTCCAGCTCTGCACGATCAGCCGCAGTCATGCGCGAAATGAAAGCAATGAGCTGCCGCAAACCGGGTGTCGTAAGAGTCCGCGTAACCCGCGGGCCTGCCGACGAGGGAGCGGCACCAGTGAGTCGCGCCAGCGTACGGAAGGTTTTCGAGGTTGCCACTGCCAGATCCGCGGCACCGGTCGCCCTAATGGCGCGTGCAGGTTCCGCCAGCTCGGCATCTATGAAATCCCGGAGAATATTAATCTTCTTCCGCTCCGGCGGGTCCGTATCAAACCAAGTATGGGTGAGTCGGCCTGCCCCCAGATCGAGGGAGTACGCCACATCCGGTTCTTCATCGGTGCCAGTAGACAGCTCGAGGGAACCGCCCCCAATATCCAGGTTGGTGATGCGGCCCGCAGACCAGCCGTACCAGCGACGAACCGCCAGGAATGTCAGCTTGGCTTCATCGTCGCCGGAAAGCACTTCGAGACGCACGCCGGTCTCTTTTTCCACCAGGTTAAGGATTTCTTTCCCGTTGCTGGCGGAACGGAGGGCAGAGGTAGCAAAAGGGATCATTTCGGAACATCCGAGGGTGTCAGCCAGCTCGACTGCCTCGCCGACGGCTTTCACCAGCTTGCGGATGCCCTTGTCGTCAATAAATCCTTCCGGATCGAGGTGTTCGACGAGCTTCATCGTCGTCTTCCAGTCTGACATTGGGGTGGGGTGACCACCGGAGCGGGCATCAACCGCCACCAAATGCACCGTGTTGCTACCAACGTCTAATACACCTAATCGCACCCTTATAGATTAGACGGTCTACCCTCTAAAAGTGTGAATCCCCCCGTTTTTCTCGGTTTTCCTGAAGACTCCTGCGCCGCCGCTGCCATCAACCGCGGCGATGAGCTTCCCCCAGACTTCGAGCGGGAATGGTACGAATTCACCAGCCCGGAAGACCCATTACACCAGTTCACCATCGATCTAACGTGGCTGGAGTCCTACTGGAATTGTGGCTTCGGCACCGCCGCCTGCAAGGGCATTGACGCCGAAAACCCCTCGCTCGGCTGTTGCGGCCACGGCGCCTTCCTCTCCGACGACACCGACCGGGCCCAGCTTGTCGACGCCGTGAACCGCATGCCTGCGAAATACTGGCAACTGCGCCCCGCCGACATCGACGGCGGCGATCTCGAACCCTGGCTGGAATGGGACGAACTAGACGGCGATGATGGCACCCCAGAACCCGCCCTCAAAACGGTGCTTGTCGACGGCGCATGCATCTTCGCCAATCGCCCCGGCTGGCCCACCGGCGCCGGGTGCGCTTTGCATCAATGGTCCGTCGCCGAAGGCGAAGACCTGACAGTGGTGAAGCCGGAAGTGTGCTGGCAGCTGCCATTACGCAGGCTGGAGGCCTACGAGGACCGCCCTGACGGTGTGGAGATTCTGCGCACCACCATCACCGAGTACAACCGGCGCGGCTGGGGCAATGGTGGCGAAGACTTTGATTGGTACTGCACCACCGCACCTGGTTGCCACACCGCAATGCAACCGATCTGGCGCACCAATGAAGCCGAGCTGCGTGCCTTGATGGGCGACGCTCCTTATGAGAAGCTCGCTGCCTATTGTCAGCGCCGGGCGGAGGTTGGCGCTCGGCTGGCACCCCACCCAGCGTCGGTTGCCGCTCAGGCTTCGAACTTGTAGCCCAAGCCACGGACCGTCACTAGGTAGCGTGGCCGCGAGGGTTCCTCTTCAATTTTGGAGCGCAGGCGCTTCACATGGACGTCGAGAGTTTTGGTGTCTCCGACATAGTCAGCGCCCCAAACGCGATCGATGAGTTGGCCCCGGGTCAGCACCCGACCGGTGTTGCGCAGCAGGTACTCCAAGAGATCGAATTCCTTCAGTGGCATGGATACCTGCTGGCCAGCAACAGTAACGATGTGGCGTTCCACATCCATGCGTACGCGTCCGCCCTCGAGGATCTGGCTTTCGTCAATCTCGTTGTAGTCTGCCTCGCCACCGCGACGCAGCACTGCACGGATACGGGCGATCAATTCGCGGGAGGAGTAGGGCTTGGTGACGTAGTCATCCGCACCGAGTTCCAGACCAACTACCTTGTCGATCTCCGAGTCGCGGGCAGTGACCATGATGATTGGCACCGCAGAAACGCTACGGATCTGCTTGCAAACATCGGTGCCGGACATGCCGGGAAGCATGAGGTCCAGCAAGACGATGTCGAACTCGCCCCGCTCGAACTCCACCAGAGCGGCCTGCCCATCCGGTGCCCAAGTGGTGGCGAAGCCTTCTTTGCGAAGCAAAAACGCAAGTGGGTCAGCCAAAGACTCTTCGTCTTCAACGATCAAAATGCTAGTCATTTAAGCTTTCGTCCTTTCACCGCGTGCGAGTACGCGGCCATGCCGTGCAGAGGGAATTTCCGGAGCTAATTCTGGAGTCTGCGGACCTTCAGAATTGGGATCATAGATGGGTAATTCAAGTGTGAACGTTGAGCCAGTTCCGAGCCTGGACCAGAGTTTGATCGCGCCACCGTGATTCGCAGCCACATGCTTGACAATAGCCAGGCCCAGGCCGGTGCCACCGGTGCTACGCGAACGTGCTTTATCCACGCGGAAGAAGCGCTCAAAGACGCGCGCCTGATCCTCGCTGCTGATGCCAATGCCCCGATCAGTCACCCTGACCAGGACTGTGCCGTCTCCCGTAATCTTTTGTGACACTGTGACCGGGGTGGAATTGGGCGAGTAATTGATGGCGTTACTGATCAGGTTCGCCACCGCGGTAACGAGAAGTGACTGATCGCCGTTAACAAAAACTCCAGACGGCCGGCCCGCGGTAATCCGAATGTCAGCGTTATCGGCGGCGAGCTGAGTACGGGCAATCGCGTCGCGAACCACGTCGTCGACAAGCACTGGCTCCATATCGGGCAGAGCTTCGGCGCCCTGCAGCTTCGATAGGGAGATCAGCTCATTGATCATGTCGGCCATGCGGTGCGCTTCGCGTTGCAAGCGGGTGCCAAAATACTCAACGGATTCTTGGTCGTCGCTGGATTCCAGCAGCGCCTCGGCCAGCAGCGCCATGCCACCGACGGGGGTCTTCAGCTCGTGCGAGACGTTAGCCACGAAGTCACGGCGAGCGGACTCCATGCGCACGTTTTCAGATTCATCGGTGGAGTAAATCACGTTGTAGCGCAGGTCAACCAGGGTGAGTGGCTGGATCACTGCCTGAACGGCCGTGACCCGTGAGCCGGTGCGTCGCTTCGGACTTTTCAAATCCAGAGTGCGAGTCTCCTGATCCTCAAAGACCTCTTGCGTGACCGACCACACCTGTTCATTGACAGTTCGCTCATGGACAATGCCCATGTCATGCGCCTTGCCATTGGACAAGATGACCTCGCCATGTCGATCCACCACCACGATGCCCGTCGGGGCACCCTGCACTGCCAAGTGCAGCACCTGGCTGACCGTGGTGACCTGGTTCGTGGACAAAGTACTGGCCACCTTGTGCCGACGATAACGCCGCTTCAGAAAATCGGCAGCAGGAAAAGCGAGCGCAGCACACGCCACGCCCGCTATGAATCCCAGCACAACCAACATTTAAAGTGGGCTACTTGCCACCCTGTGCTGCCACAGCGGCAGCACCCGCGGCCGCAGCCTCTGGATCCAGGTACGTGCCACCAGGATTGAGAACGGTGCCGTTTTCATCCAACTCGTAGACCAGCGGGATACCGGTTGGAATGTTCAGGCCTGCGATGTCCTCATCAGAAATGCCATCCAGGTGCTTGACCAGTGCGCGCAGGGAGTTTCCGTGTGCTGCAATCAGTACGTTCTCGCCCTTCTTGGCGCGTGGCAGGATTTCTTCCTCGTAGTAAGGGACGAAGCGCTTGACCACATCGAGCAGGCACTCGGTGTTAGGAACCTTGTCCAGGTTTGCGTAACGAACGTCGCCGACCTGGGAGTACTCGGAGTCTTCGGCGAGCTCTGGTGGTGGAGTGTCGTAAGAACGACGCCACGCCATGAACTGCTCCTCGCCGTACTTTTCCTTGGTTTCTGCCTTATTCAAGCCCTGCAGTGCACCATAATGACGCTCGTTCAGGCGCCAGTCGCGCACCACTGGGATCCAGTGGCGGTCGGCCTCGTTGAGGGCGATATTGGCAGTGCGGATCGCACGACGCAGCAGGGAGGTGTACAGCACGTCGGGAAGAATGCCCTGCTCCTTGAGCATTTGGCCGCCACGCTTAGCCTCGGCTTCGCCTTTTTCAGTCAAGTTGACGTCGACCCAGCCAGTGAACTGGTTAGAAGCGTTCCACTCACTTTGGCCATGTCGCAGCAAAATTAGCTTTCCAGTAGTCATGGGTTCTATCTTGCCAGCGTTCGCTCTGCTGCGCTGACTATTACCCCTCCTAGTTGCGCTGCAGCGAACAGGCAGGGTTATGAGCCCTCTGGGTGCCGGTCATAACAGCCATGGATCGAATCGGTGAGCACATCGTTGTATACGCCGGTGAGGCGTTCCGCCGTTGCCGTCCAGGAGAACTGCGCCGCGTGGTCTACTGCTTCTTCGGACATGCGGATGCGAGCTTCGTCGTCATCGAGCACTGCGGCAAGGGTGTCCGCCCAGTCTTCCGGATCATGGCCGTCGACAAGCACGCCGCTCTCCCCCTCTGCGACAGCGATCGGCAGCCCACCGACCCGCGCCGCAACGACGGGGGTTCCAGTAGCTTGGGCCTCCATCGCCACCAAGCCGAAGGACTCGTTGTAGCTGGGCATGGCAATCACGTCCGCCGCACGATAAATGCTGACAAGTTCCTCCGGGGGCCGCGGAGGCAGGAAGCGCACGAAGCGGGATACCCCCTGCTCCTGCGCCAAGTCGCGGTAAGTGTTTGTGCTGGTCGATGCCCCGGAGGGCCCGCCGCACACAATCACCAAGAAGTCCCGGTCCGGGTCCCTGCGCACCAGCTCTGCGACGGCCCGAATCAGCACATCTGGCCCCTTGAACACCTGCAGCCGACCGACGAAGGCAATGACCTTGGTATGGATCGGAATGCCCAGGTGGCGGCGGGAACGTTCCGTGGCCCGATCATTGCCTGGATTGAACAGATCTACATCCACTCCCGGCGCGACCACCGCTACCTTGTCCTCATCGACGTCATAATGCACGATGAGGTCCTTGCTCTCCTCCAAGGTGTTGACCACCAAGCGGTCAGCGTTGTCCGCTATCTGTTGCTCGCAGATACGTCGAGACTCGGATTCGACAGAGTCGTGCGCACTACGATGAGCATTCTTCACCGCAGCCAAGGTATGCGAGGTGTGCACCAGTGGAATTCGCCACACATCGCGGAGCAACCATCCCACCTGACCAGAGAGCCAATAGTGGGAGTGCACCAAGTCATAGCTCACGTCATTGCAGCGAGCGAAGACAAGGATCCCACCTGCGAAGGCAGCGAGCTGCGTGGGCAGATCCTCCTTACTGAGTCCTTCATAGGGGCCAGCGACGATATTGATCACCCGCAGCCGCTCAGAGACCTGGATAACTTCCCCTTGGCTGGGACGGGTTGCACGCGTGTACACGTCCACATCAATCCCCTGTTCGGCGAGCTTGCAGGCGGAATTGAGCACGTAAACATTCATGCCCCCAGCATCGCCCTGCCCAGGCTGTTGCAGCGGAGAAGTATGCATCGAAATCATCGCAATGCGCATGGCCCCATCTTAGTCGCCCATCTGTCCCGTGACTGGATGCAGTGATTAGACTGATGGCTTAAACCATCCTGTGAGCAAATTGGCGATTAACGGCTATGAAGAGAGGTACCATGTCTGCTTTCGAGACCAAAGCTTGGCTCGAACACTACCCCGAGTGGACCCCACACCACCTTGACTACGGCGATATGACCATCATCGACGCCTACGACAATAACTTGAAGGCCCACGCAGACGACCCGGCTTTAAACTTCTTTGGGCGCCGTCACACTTACGCTGAAATGGACCGGCAGGTGCGTCGAGCAGCCGCTGGTTTGCGCGCATTCGGGGTCCGCCCTGGCGACCGCGTGGCCATCCTGCTGCCGAACTGTCCACAACACCTCATCGCCTTCTACGCGGTTCTGAAGCTCGGCGCTACTGTGGTGGAACACAATCCGCTGTACACGGCACACGAGCTGGAGCACCCTTTCCAGGATCACGGCGCACGGGTGGCGATCTGCTGGGACAAGGCAGCACCGATGCTCGAAAAGCTGCGCGCTTCAACCGCGCTGGAGACCGTAATCTCGGTCAACATGATCGAGGCGATGCCCACGCTACAGCAGGCGGCATTGCGGCTACCTATCCCTATGCTGCGCAAATCGCGCGCCAAGCTCAGTGGTGAGGCACCGAATACCGTGCCGTGGGAAGTGCTTCTCGGCTCCGCCATCGGTGGCGATGGTTCCGACCTTGAGACTGATCCCGAGCTAACTAAAGACACTATTGCGCTGATTCTGTACACCTCTGGAACCACGGGCGCACCTAAGGGAGCGCAACTGAGCCACGGCAACATGGTGGCAAACATGCGCCAGGGCAAGGTATGGGTTCCGGAACTCGGCAATCACAAGGAGGTCTTCCTGGCGGCGCTTCCGATGTTCCACGCTTACGGTATGACCATGGTTGGACTCGAAGGGGTCTATTGCGGCGCCGAGATAATACTGCTGCCTTCGCCAGACATGAACCTGATCATGAAGGTTCTGAAGAAGAACCGCCCAACGTGGATTCCGGGTGTTCCTGCGCTGTACGAGAAGATCATCGAGGCCGCAGAAGAAAATGGGGTGGATATCTCCAGTGTGCGAGCCTCTTTCTCGGGGGCCTCTTCACTGCCGGTAGCTACTGTGGAGCGTTGGGAGAAACTTACCGGGGGCCGCTTGGTGGAAGGCTACGGGTTGACCGAGTGTTCCCCGATTCTGGTGGGCAATCCTATGGACGGCAACCGTCGCCCGGGATACATCGGCGTGCCGTTCCCTGACACTGAGATCCGCATCGCCAACCCAGACAATTTGGATGAGACCCTGCCCGATGGCCAAGAAGGCGAGTTGCTCGCAAAGGGCCCACAGGTCTTCCAGGGCTATTTGAACCAGCCGGAGGCTACCGCAGCTTCCTTTCACAATGGCTGGTACCGCACCGGCGACATCGGCATCATGGAGGAAGATGGCTTCATTCGCCTCGTCGCACGCTTGAAGGAGGTCATCATCACGGGTGGTTTCAATGTCTATCCGGGCGAAGTTGAGGAAGTCCTCTTGGAGCACCCCGACGTAAAGGAATGCGCCGTGGTTGGTTTGCCGCGCAAGGATGGCTCGGAATCGGTGTGTGCCGCAATCACTCTTGCGGAGGGCGCGGCTCTGGATCCGGAAGGTCTGAAAACGTACTGCCGCGAGCAGCTGACCCGGTACAAGGTTCCGCGGCGCTTCTACCACTTCGAGGAACTTCCGACGGATCAAATGGGCAAGGTGCGTCGCCGTGAGGTGCAGGAACAGCTCATCTCCCGGCATGGCGACGCCTAACCTGCGCAGCCGCACGCTTATCGACGACGCTGGCCGATACTAAGCTCCAACCTGAAACAGGATACAATTTTTAGCATAAAAGTATCATTGTGATTCTAGGAGCGAAGAAATGTCAGCGTTTGAGACCAAGGCCTGGCTGGAGCAGTACGCAGAATGGACCCCGAAACACCTCGACTTCGGAGATGCAACGCTGCTCGATTCCTACGACAACACGCTGGCAGAACACGCCGACCGCGTTGCCATTGACTTCTTCGGCCGTTCCCTGACCTATGCGGAGTTGGACCGTCAAGTCCGCCGCGCCGCCGCCGGATTGAAAGCTTTCGGCGTGCGCCCCGGCGACCGCGTCGCCATCCTGCTGCCCAACTGCCCCCAGCATGTCGCGGCGTTCTTTGCCATTCTGAAGTTGGGCGCAACCGTGGTCGAGCACAATCCGCTCTACACAGCGCACGAGTTGGAGCACCCCTTCAATGACCACGGCGCCCGGATAGCGATCTGCTGGGACAAGGCCTCCCCTATGCTCGAAGATCTGCGGGATAAGACCGCCCTGGAGACGATCATTTCGGTCAACATGATCGAGGCGATGCCTTCGCTACAGCAGGCTGCGTTGCGTCTTCCCCTCCCTGCTATCCGCAAGGCCCGCGCCAAACTGAGTGGAGAGGCCCCAAACACCGTGCCTTGGGAACTGCTCATTGGTACCGCCATTGGTGGAGATGGCCATGGTTTGGAACATTCCACTACTGTGACCAAGGATTCCATCGCCCTCATCCTCTACACCTCCGGCACCACTGGCGCACCCAAGGGTGCCCAGCTCACACACGGGAATCTGCATGCGAACCTCGAGCAAGCGATGGCGTGGGTTCCAGGGCTTGGCGACGGCAAGGAGAGATTCCTCTCCGCACTGCCGATGTTCCATGCCTATGGCCTGACCACATGCATCTTGATCGGCATCCACTGCGGCGCAGAACTCATCCTGCTCCCAGCTCCAGACATGAAGCTGATCATGAAGAACATGCGCAAGAACTCCCCTACCTTCCTGCCCGGCGTGCCAACTCTCTATGAGAAGATCGCGGAAATCGCCGAGGAGTCCCAGGTGGACATCACCAGCGTGCGCAACTCCTTCTCCGGCGCTTCAGCCCTCCCGGCAGACATTGTGGAACGTTGGGAGAAGATCACCGGCGGTCGCCTGGTAGAAGGCTACGGACTCACCGAGTGTTCCCCCATCCTCGTAGGCAACCCGATGGACGGCCGACGCCGCCCCGGCTACATCGGTTTGCCTTTCCCGGATACCGACATTCGCATTGCCAACCCCGATAACCTGGATGAGACCCGGCCCGATGGGCAAGAAGGCGAGCTGCTTGTCAAGGGGCCGCAGGTCTTCCCCGGCTACCTCAACCAGCCAGAGGCCACTGCCGAGTCCTTCCACAACGGCTGGTACCGCACCGGCGATGTCGGCGTCATGGAACCCGATGGCTTCATCAAGATCGTTGCCCGCATCAAGGAAGTCATCATCACCGGCGGCTTCAACGTCTACCCGGTCGAGGTGGAGGAAGTACTCAACAGTCACCCAGACGTAGCTGGTTGCGCCGTTGTCGGCATCCCCCGCAAGGACGGCTCCGAAAACGTGTGCGCAGCGATCACCCTGGTCGAGGGCGCAGCTATGGATCCAGAAGCTCTCAAGACCTTCTGCCGTACCCAGCTGACCCGCTACAAGGTACCTCGCGTGTTCTACCACTTCGAGGACCTGCCACAGGATCAGATGGGCAAGATTCGCCGTCGCGAAGTACGAGAGCAGCTTATTCAGCGTTACGGCTTGTGACCACTTCAGCCACCACCGCCGCAAAGCGTTCGATATAGTCACGCACAAAATCGGCGGTGCCGGTACCGCTAAGCCGGCCGTCGGCGTCGAAAAGCTCTGGGGAGCGGCCTAGGAATACCTCAGGCTGCCCCGGCAGCGGCATGTCAAAATAGGACAGCGCCAGGCGCAGGTTTTTCTGCGCACTGTACCCACCCATCCGACCGACGGAATGACTGATGATTCCTGCCGGATTACCCCGCCAGGCAACGTCCGCGTTCGGCTTCGATCCAATATCCACCGCGTTCTTCAGGCAAGCGGGAATCGTGCGGTTGTTCTCGGGGGTGACAAAGAGGATGCCGTCAGAAGCCTTGATCGTCTCCCGAAACGCGGTGTACGCCGGCGGGAGCTGGATTTCACGCACCTCGGGGTCGTCATAATCGAAGTTGTAAAGGGGCAAGTGGGAGATCTCAACGATCTCGGCGTTGAAGTTAGTTGGAAAGAACTCCACCGCGTTTCTTGCGATACGACGGGCATAGGAGGCCTTGCGCAGGCTTCCTACCACGATGCTAATCCGGTAATCGTGCATGTTAATCACCTTTCCTGGTGCAGTAGTACTAGAAGTCCCAATCGGAGTCGGAGGTTGTCTCGGCTTGACCGATGACGTAGGAGGATCCGGAACCAGAGAAGAAGTCATGGTTCTCGTCGGCACCTGGCGCAAGCGCAACCAACACCTCCGGGCTCACCTCGGTTTCTTCCGCGGAGAAGCGCTCCCGGAAGCCGAGGTTCATCAGTGCTTTGTTCGCGTTATAGCGCACAAACACCGCCACCTCTGCGGTTAAGCCGAGGGGTTCGTACAGCTCAGCGGAATACTTCAGCTCCAGCTCATAGAGCTCTTCCAGCAGGCCGAAGGTGAATTCCTCCAGTTCAGCGCGCCGCTGCGGGGCATGCTGTTCCAATCCGCGCTGGAACTTGTAGCCGGAGTAGTAGCCATGGACCGCCTTGTCCCGCAGAATGAGCCGTATCATGTCGGCGGTGTTCATCAACTTGCCGTGCGCAGCAAAATGCAATGGCAAGTAGAAGCCGGCGTAGAGCAGGAGCGAAGACAGCAAGGTGGTAGCGATCTTTCGCTTTAAACAATCCGCACCGTAGTAGTACTGCATGAGCATTTTGCCGCGGCGCTGCAGGAGATCATTGTGCACCGCCCAGTGGTAGGCGCTGTCTATTTCTGGAGTGCTGGTGAGTGTGGAAAACACCGAAGAGTAGGACCGGGCATGCACGGACTGCATGAACGCAATGTTGGTATACACCGCTTGCTCATGATCAGTAAGACCATCTTGGATTTGGGAAACTTCACCGACGGTCGCCTGGATGGTATCCAACATGGTCAGCCCGGTAAATACCCGGATCGTCTGCCTGCGCTCCACGTCGCTGAGCTGCGCCCAGTCTTGAAGGTCATTGGACAACGGAACTTTCTCCGGGAGCCAAAAGTTTGCGGTGAGCCGGTTCCATACTTCGAGGTCCTTTTCATCATCAACCCGGTTCCAATTGATGGGACGCAGGCGAGCCTCCGGCGTAGTACGAAATCCCGGGGGTGATATTGCGGTTACGGGCATTAGGAACGGGTCCTTTCTCGTTGAGGGGTGTTAGGGGAGTTTTCCCAAAAGGCTTCGAGGCCGCGATTCACACGGGCAAGGTCGCGCTGGGTACCTAATAGTTCAAAGCGGTATAGCTCGGGAACCTGGCATTTGGCAGCGATGATCGGCCCGGCGATGCAATAGTCCACGCCGAAGTTTGTGTTTCCGGCGGTAATTACGCCACGCAGGTAGGAGCGGTTGACAGGGTCGTTGAGAAAGGCGATCACCTGCTTGGGCACTGCACTGGCCCGCTTTCCGCCGCCATAGGTGGGGACTACGAGCACGAAAGGACGGCAGACCCGAATCATCGGCTCCTTTTTGAGGCGCAGTGGAATCCTGACCGCGGGCCGTCCGAGCCGAAGGATAAATCTGTGGGTATTGCCGGAGACACTGGAGAAATACACCAGTTCGGGAGATTGGTCTGGGGTCAAATCCCGGAAACCAACCAAGGAGGGGGAGCTCATTTGAGGTGGGCCACCTTTTCTTCATGCTGGAGCTTGTTGAACTTCAATGTTACGCTACACCGTAGTTATAACTACGTTGCACCGTAGTTTGCAAGACAAGCGTCACCACTTCGAAAGAAAAGGTTGAGATATGCAGCTAACATCCGGCACGCCAGACAGCGCCTGGCTCGAATCCATCACACTGTTCCAGCAGATCAGATACGGCGATCAAGTGGGAGCGTTTCGCCTGCTCACCTCCACGCCTGATCCCGCCGCCACCCTGCGCTGTTTCCTAAGAATGCTGCACGTATTCCTCAACGCTGAAGAGGAAGAAAAGCTTGATCACTTCATCAACGTCGCCTTCAACGTGGGGCCGCCACCCATGGATTCTCCCGCGCGCTAGTAACGCTCCCCCACCCAAATCGCGTTGGCTGCGCCGGCACTGAGGTGCTGAGCCTCCGAGGCGTCGCCAAGCCGGATAGCAAAAGTGCCACTGTAAGGCGCCCCCGCAAGCACCTCAATCTCAGCGTTGATCACGATCCCACTAGCCGCGAGGTGCCGCAACAGCTCCGGATCACCATCGCTAATCCGCTCGATGACGCCACCGGCGCCCGGGCCCAGTTCACTTAATCTCACCGCACGCAACGTAGGCACCGAGCCATCGGCGCGCGGGATCGGATCGCCATGCGGATCTCTTTCCGGGAAACCCAACCGCTCTGCAATACGCGTGACAAAGAGATCAGATACCGCATGTTCCAGCGCCTCTGCTTCATCGTGCACTTCGTGCCACTCATAATCCAACACTTCGCACAGGAACAGCTCAATTAACCGGTGCCGTCGCACCATCGCAACGGCCAATTCAGCTCCAGTCTCGGTGAGGGTGACCGCCCCATAACGAGTATCGTTGAGCAACCCCTGATCACGCAGCTTGCGGACCGCGTCGGAAGCCGTGGAAAGCTTCACTCCCACACACTCAGCTAGCGCAGACTTGGTCACCGGTTCCGCAGACCATTCCTGGAGCCCCCACACTGCTTTCAGATAGTTCTGGCTGCTCGCAGAAAGATCTGAGACGCTTTCAGGCTTATCCATGGGTGTATGTTAACACCGCACTACCCGGGGCTAGTCTTCGTCGATCTCCATAGCAATCCACACTGGTTCCGGCTCCAATTGCACCCCGAATTTGTCCAACACTCCGGCGCGAATCGTGCGCGCGAGGTCGACAAGGTCCGCTGCCGATGCCGAGCCACGGTTAGTCAGCGCCAGGGTGTGCTTCGTGGACAACGTGGCCGGAGCATCACCGCCGGGAAATCCCTTGGGGAACCCGGCGCGCTCGATAAGCCAGGCGGCCGAAAGCTTGGACTGATCAGTGTTGGCGATGGGGAAACACGGCATGTCGGCCTCGCCACTTACCCGACGAACATAATCGGCCACGCGATTATCGACGGCCGGGTTAGTAAAGAAGGACCCCGCCGACCAGGTGTCATGGTCACTTTCCTCAAACACCATGCCCTTGCCACGCCGCAGCTGAAGCACTGCTTCGCGCACATCCGCCACTGGACGCCGCTCACCACTCTCACTGGCACCCAGCGTGCGTGCTAACTCCCCAAAGCGCAGTGGGGCGGACATCCCGCCTGGGGTCAAACGCAGCTCGATTTCCAACACGACCGCCCGGCCGGTGAACTTGAGGTTGGAATAGCGGTAAGCCAGCTCAAGTTGTTCGGCTGGAACCCACTCCACCACACCGGTGGTGCGCTCGAGCAGCTTCACTCGGGTGAGCACGCTGGAAATCTCGGTGCCATAGGCACCCACATTCTGCACCGGGACGGCGCCGGCAGAACCCGGGATCCCCGAAAGGCACTCGATACCGCCAAGCCCGGCTTCCACAGCATGCAGGACCACGTCATCCCACACCGCGCCTGCCTCTGCCCGGATCATCCCTGTCTCTGGCTCGCTGGAGATCTCTTGGAAAGCCAACACCACGGCCACCAAGTTGAGGTCCCCGTCGGCGACCACCAAGTTGGATCCACCACCGATGACGAGCAGCGGGAGGGAATGGGCGTCGAGAAGCGTGATCAGCGCGGTGGCCGCATCCTGGCTAAGACAGCGCGCCGTGAGCAGTGGGCGGCCACCTAGATGCAGCGTGGTCAGCTCCCGCAATTCCATTTCGCGCAGCTCAAGACCAGCAATTCGATCGATTTCTGGGCGGATTTCGGCGAGTTTCTGGGTCATCAGTAGGTCATGCACACCAATAACGGTAGTCTGTAACCATGGCTAAGCGTAGCGAGAACACCGCAACTATTAATTTTCCACCCGCAAAAGTCCTGGAAGCTTACTCCAGCGCCGACTACTGGGCGTACAACGTAGCTAACTTCTCCACCGAACCTGGTGAGGTCAACCAGTTCAACAAGACCGATGAAGGCATCGAGGTCGTCCTGTTCGAGGTCTTGCCACAAGAGCTCATGCCAGAAGCAGCTCGCGCCATGATCTCTCAGGCACTGAAGGTCAAGCGCACCATCAAGGTGGGCCAGCTGATCGGCGACACCGCCCAGGCTTCCTATGCTGCTGACGTCAAGGGCACCCCGGTCGACTTCAAGGGCGACATCACCATCTCCGGCACCGATTCCACCACCCTGGCTTACAACAACGAGGTCAAGGTGGACATCCCGTTCATGGGACCTGCTATCGAGCCAAAGGTGGCCGAGGCCCTCGTTGACTTCTTCAACAACGAAGCAGCCCTCACTGAAAAGTGGATCGCTGAAAACCTTTAAGTTCCGCTAGTTCATCATGGCCGATCACGCTCACAATCTGCGCTTCAGCGCTGCGCGTGGTCGGCCTCTTGGCGTTATCACCCGGGGCACCACCAACATCAACCGGCTTCGGCGCTGTGACCGATGGTTGCGCTACCACCCACAAGTGCAGACCGCCCTGAATGTGCCACACCCTTTAGCGCTCGACGTGGGTTACGGGGCTTCCCACACCACCACCGTCGAATGGGCCGGCTGGCTGCGACGTATTCGCCCGGATATCCAGGTGACAGGGCTGGAAATCAATCCAGAACGGATCCTGCCACCTCGCAGTGGGGTCACCTTCGAGTTGGGCGGTTTCGAGTTAGCCGGATACCGCCCGAACCTAGTGCGCGCCTTCAACGTGCTGCGCCAATACGATGTCCAGCAAGTCGACGACGCCTGGGCCGAGGTCTGCTCCCGACTAGCACCGAGTGGCCTCTTCGTGGAAGGTACCTGCGATGAGCTTGGACGACGCTCCAGCTGGGTGCTGCTCGACGACACAGGCCCCCGCTCCCTCACACTCGCCTGGGATCCACTCGATGTGACGCTGCCGAGCGAAATGGCTGAGCGGCTGCCCAAGAAGCTCATCCATCGCAATGTCCCTGGAACCGCCATTCATGATTTGCTCCACACCATGGATGACGCCTGGATTCGCACCGCCGGGTGGGCACCGCACGGCCCCCGCATCCGCTGGCGCGAAGCTCGCGATTTACTAGCCACAAGTGGTGTTCCGCTCGCGCCGATTCGGCGCCGGATTCGGGACAACCTGATCACAGTTCCTTGGGAATTCGTGGCAAATTGACGCTACTTTTGCCACACTGGTACACCGTGACTACTAAACGAACCGGTTCAATAGTGTGGAAAGTCCTTGTCAGCCTCATCCTGCTAGCGCTTCTGCTGCTCGTAGCAGCAGAATTTGGCGTGCGCTGGATGATCAGCGACAACTTGAAGAAGGAATTCGCCAGCACGGCTCCGGCCGCGGAAGATCCCTTGATATCCTTCGGCCCAACCCCGGTCCTGCTTTCGCAGTTGACGGGCACCATACCGTCTTTGGATATGTCAATGCCAGCGTCCTACTCCGTTTTCGAGGGCAAGGACGGCGCCCCAGTGATTGAGGGGGCTCCGGCTGCCGACATTTCTGTCAAAGACCTCAACATCAAAGACAAGAACAACCCAATCGCGGGACATCTGCTCGTCAACACCGATATCAAAGAAGACTATCTGCTTGCCCAAGCACAAGCTTCGATGGCCGAGCAGGCCGGAAAAACAGGCGATAGCCTCGCTTCGCAGCTACTCAGTGGCCTGATCAAGGTCTCGAAGATCGATGCCATCGAGGCAGAACAGGCCGTCAAGGTGGAGTTCACTGACGGTGCCGCTTCCCTGACCCTGCGCCCAACTATGGAGGGCGACAAGGTCAAGTTCACCGCAGAGAAAGCTAACGTGCTCGGCATGGATCTACCGGAATCGGCCACCACTGCGATCACACAGGCCTTTGAACGCCAAGCCACCGAGATGTCCGGCCAGTTGAAGATTGAGGATATCAGCGTCTCTGACGAAGCAGTTCACCTACGCTTTTCCGGCGATGACGTCCCGTTGAGCCAAGTTGAAGGTGCAACCCAATCTGGGACGCCACGCTCCTAACCCGCGAGAATCTCGCGTACGCGTGAAACCGCGAGGGCAGTTGCCCCGGCGTCGATAAGCGCCGCGGCATGCTCAAAAGTCTCGATCCCGCCCCCGGCCTTGACGCCGATGCCGGCTGGGACAGCACCCGCGAGCGCCCGCACTGCCGCCACCGTCGCACCACCAGCAGGATGGAAACCGGTGGCGGCTTTCACATTGTTTGCCCCTGCCTGCACCGCAGTTCGCGCTGCTTGCACCAGCTGTTCCTCCGAGAACACCGCGTTTTCCAGCACAACCGTAAGCTGCACATGATCGGTGATTGCTTCCCGCACCGCAACAATCTCCGCCAATAGGGTGTTCCAGTCCCCCGCCTGCACCGCACCTAGGTTCGGCACCAAGTCCACTTGGATCGCACCGCACTGCACAGCGAACCGTGCCTCCGTGGCTTTGAGTAGGCTGTGGTGCATCCCGGTAGGGAAACCACACACCGTGCCTAGCTGGAGCTCAGTTTCCGGCACTGCGGGAAGTAGATGCGGGGCCACGCAGATCGCCGGCACACTGAGGTCCTGCGCCGTGGCGAGCAGCTTCTCGACGTCCACAGCCGTGGCCAGCGGATCCAGCAGCTCGTACTCCAATTTCGGTGCCAAAGATTCTGGGGTGAGACTCATGCTCTCACCTTATACACGGCGGGGTAAAATGCGCTCATGACCCCTGTAGCACTGCCAGAAACTGACGAGCACCAGTACATCCTCACGCTGAGCTGCCAAGATACCACCGGCATCGTGGCACGCATCTCCGCCTTCCTAGAGGAATGCGGCGGCTGGATCGTGGAGGCTGACTACTTCACCGATGCTCACTCAGGCTGGTTCTTTACTCGCCAAGCTGTGCGGGCCTCCTCCATCTCCATCCCTTTCGAGGAGTTCAAGGCCAAGTTCGCCGCCATCGCAGACACCATCGGTGACAACGCACAGTGGCGCCTCTACGACAACGCACAGCGGAAGAAGGCCGTTATTCTGGTGTCTAAAGAAGGTCACTGCCTGCATGACCTGCTTGGTCGCGTCGCGCAGAATGACTACCCGATGGAGATTGCCGCCGTCATCGGCAACCACGAGAATCTTCGCCCGCTAGCGGAGGCACACGGGATCGATTTCCACTACGTGCCGTTCCCGAAGGATGCCGTCGGCAAGCGCAAGGCTTTCGACGAAGTTGCGGCACTCGTTAATGCTCATGAACCGGATGCCATCGTGCTCGCCCGCTTCATGCAGATACTGCCTGCCGACTTGTGCGAAATGTGGGCTGGTCGCGCGATCAACATCCACCACAGTTTCCTACCGTCATTTATGGGTGCGCGCCCGTACCACCAGGCGTATCAGCGTGGCGTGAAGCTCATCGGTGCGACATGTCACTACGCCACCAGCGATCTAGACGACGGCCCGATCATCGAGCAAGACGTCATCCGAATTTCCCATAAGGACACCCCTGCGGACATGCAACGCATAGGTCGCGATGCCGAGGAACAAGTACTAGCGCGTGGATTGCGCTTCCACCTAGAGGATCGCGTGCTGATCCACGGCAACCACACTGTGATCCTGGTGTAGGAACTACCAGCGGTAGTTTCCGCTGATGAGGTCCTTGATCTGGGGCCGAACATCAAAGAAGTACACGCCCACCGCAACGATGGCGATCCAGCTGAGGATTGGCAATCCGGCAAAAATAGCAAACGCGCAACCAATCAGGATGCCGAACCACATCCACTTGCTCTGCCGATCAGCTGCCGGAAATGCGTCCTCACGCGTCATGGCTACTTGCACCGCACCAAAGAGCGCACACAGCGTCAAGGCGTAATGCACGTACATGATGATGCTCGTCATGATGCTGATGTTCTGGAACACGAGGGCTAATCCTTTGCGACGACGGTTGCTCGAAAGCTCATCCTAACAGCTAGGCTGCGAAGATGAGTTGAGAGAGAGTGTATATAGCCAGACCTGCCAGCGCACCGACGATCGTGCCGTTCAAGCGAATGTACTGTAGGTCTTTCCCCACCATCAGCTCGATCTTGTCAGAAGCTTCCTCGGCGTCCCACCGTTCCACCGTTTCCGAGATGATCTCAGAAACCGCAGGGGCAAGGTTGTCAGCCAAGAATCGGGTAGCGCCGGTGATACGGCGGTCCAAGGAGTCACGGAGCGCGGAATCATCTCGCAAATTGTTTCCCCACACCAGGGAGAGCTCAGCGATCTTGGCGCGCAGGAGTGAATCCGCATCTTCCGCAGCAGCGATGATGGATTTCGCGGCAGATTCCCACAGCAGCGCCGGAGCGGCTTCTACCTGGCGCGAGCCCATGATCTCGGCTTTCCATTCTTCTACACGGCTGATCATCACCGAGTCGAATTGGAGGTCCTGTGCGAGGTTGTTGATGAACTTACGGATCGCCTGGCGTGCCTCATGGTTAGGTTGCGCAGCTACGGTCGCTGTCCACTGCACCACCTCGCGGTGCACACGTTCACCCACGAGGTCATGCACGAAGCGGGGAGCCCAGGTAGGCATCCGTTCATCGATGACGTTAACCACAAAGTCCTCGGAGGTGACGGCCTTGCGGTGCATCCACTGCACCGCCTCTTCCACCATGGGCTCAGTTTTTCCATCGGCTATCAGCTGCTCTAAAACTCGGCCAATTGGTGGCCCCCAGGTCGGCTCTGCTGCTTTTTCAATCAGCGCCTTCCTTATGAGGTGCTCTGCGTCTGCGGGGTCAAGGGCCCGCACTACATTGGCGATCAGCTTGCCGGATTCTGCGGAGACTTTCTGAGCATTATCGGGCTCGGATAGCCACACCGCCAGGCGATCCGGGATGCCATACTGACGAACCTTATCGGTGATGAGTTCGGCGTTGAGGAAGTTCTCCCCCACGAACTCCGACATAGCGACGCCGACTTGATCCTTCTTGTTCTTTACTATCGCGGTGTGCGGAATTTTCAGCCCCATCGGGTATTTGAACAGCGCCGTCACCGCGAACCAGTCTGCGAGGCCACCGACCATTCCAGCCTCAGCAGCAGCCCTCACATATCCAACCCATGCTGCATCTAAACCGGATTTGATCTCCAGGTATTGCATGCTCAGGAAAATGACTGCGGCAACTCCGAGCAACGCCGTAGCCAGGAGCTTGTGCCGGCGAAGCGCGGCGCGTCGCTCGGCTTCATCGGATGGGACTGGCATAGGTCGAAAAGACATACCTGCCATTATCGCCTATCTACGCGTTGTGTGAAATTTTGCCGAATACACAGTGCACGCACTAGCCCCCGTACATCGCCCACCAGTACTTACCCATCAATAGCACTGAGAGCACGGTGATGAGGGTGATCAAGACCAGAATGAGGTTGCGTGAGTTCATGCCACCACTGTAAACGAACGCAGCAGCGGCCTCGGGCCACCAAGGAAAACCAAGGGGGCCGAGGCCGCTGCTATTTAGCGAGTTGCGCGTGCGGGTTAGTCGTTACGACCAGTGCGTGCGCGCCACTTTCGGAGATCAGCTCGACCAGCGTAGATGGCTGCAAAGCCCGCAATAACCAGTACTGCGGCAAGAATGCCACCGACCATAGCGTACAGATCCCAATTCGCCTGAGAGCCCACTGTCTTGGACCCAATGGCAAAGATGAGGATGCCGAAGCCGAGGAGGGAAACCAGGAGCAAGCCCATGCCAATCCACGTGATGGACTTGAGCAAAGAGGAGTGTGGTGCCTCGTAGCTCACTGGAGTGTAGCCCTCAACGTAGCTCGACTCGATTGAACCCTCGTAAACCCGGAAATCCTGAATAGCTTTGCTGTCATTCATTGTGCTAGTCGCCTTTCTCAAAAGCTGCAGTTGCTTACAGCTTAGTTGTCCTTAGCGGAGAAGAAAGCACGTGCCCTCTCCTTGTTGATCGCTGCAACTGCGGTCAATGGGATACCAGCAGGACAGACATCGCTGCACTCTCCGTAGAGCGAGCATGGACCGAAGGAGGTTTCCACCTCATCCACCATTTGGCGAGCACGCTTGCCACGCTCTTCCTTACCCATAGGCATGAGGGAGAGGTGAACGAGCTTTGCGCCGGTGAACAGGTGTGCCGCACCGTTAGGGCAAGCAGCGACACAAGCACCACAGCCGATGCAGGCTGCGTGGTCCAGGGCCAGCTCGGCCATCTGGTGGTTCATGTGCAAAGTATCTGCATCTGGTGCAGTACCTGCATCGACGGAGACGTAGCCGCCCTGCTGCATGACACGGTCCAATGCGGAGCGGTCCACAACCATGTCCTTGATGACAGGGAATGCAGCGGAGCGCATTGGCTCGATCTTAAGGGTGTCGCCATCCTTGTAGTTGTACATGCGCTGCTGGCAGGCAGGCTTGTTCTTGTCTGCACCGTGTGGGCGCCCGTTGACGTTGACGCCACAGGTACCACAGATGCCTTCACGGCAGTCGGAGGCGAAAGCGAATGGTTCTTTGCCAGCCTCGATCATGCCTTCATTGACGTGGTCGAGCAGCTCCAAGACGGACATCTGCTCTACTGCGTCAGGGACCTGGACGGTCTCGAAGTGTCCTTCGGTGTTTGGTCCAGCCTGACGCCAAATTTCAAGAGTCAGTTTCATTACTTGTAATTCCTTGTCTGAAGCGGGACGGCTTCGAAGTAGAGAGGCTCAGCATGGCGAATGAACTTGTCCTCGCCGGCTGGCTCCCATGCGGACACGAAGCACCAGTTGTCGTCGTCGCGCTCTGCTTCGCCTTCCTCGGAGAGGTGATCCTCGCGGAAGTGAGCACCACAGGACTCGTCGCGGTCGAGAGCATCGACGCACATGAGTTCGCCGAGGTCAATGTAGTCAGCGACGCGGTTCGCGTACTCGAGAACCTGGTTCATCTCTTCTGGCGAACCGGTGATGCGCAGGTTCGACCAGAAGTCCTTGCGCAGCTTGCGAATGTCCTCGATGCCCTTCTTGAGGTCCTCGACGTTACGAGCAACGCCACAGGAGAAGTAGAGGATATCGCCAAGCAGGCGGTGGAAGTACTCAGGACCGTGCTCGCCGTTGATGCTCATCAGCTTGTCGATGCGAGCCTGAGCTTCCTTCAGCGCCTGTACAGCCGCTGGGCTGTCTTCCGGCAGACGTGGCTCATTCAAGTGCTGTGCCAGGTAGTTAGGCACGGAGAATGGCAGGGTGAACCAGCCGTCGACAGATGCGGAGAGCAGGGAGTTTGCACCCAGACGGTTCGCACCGTGGTAGGTCCAAGAGCACTCGCCGGCTGCGAACAGACCTGGGATGGAAGTCATCTCATCGAAGTCGGTCCACAGGCCACCCATGGTGAAGTGACAGGTTGGAGCAATACGCATTGGCTCCTTGTATGGGTTTTCACCAATAGCGTCTTCATACATCTCGAAGAGGTTGGAGTAGCGCTCGCGAATGACATCCTCGCCGAGACGCTGGATGGAATCGCGGAAGTCCAAGTACACGGAGTTGTGCAGTGGGCCGACACCGAGACCAGCGTTGATCTGCTGGGAGATACCACGGGATGCAACGTCGCGAGGCACCAGGTTACCGAATGCAGGGTAACGACGCTCTAGGAAGTAGTCACGCTCTTCCTCAGGGATGTCGTTGCCTGGGCGGTCGTCCTTTGGCTTCACTGGGGACCAAATGCGGCCGTCGTTACGCAGGGACTCAGACATCAGAATCGTCTTCGACTGCCATTCAGCGTTCACCGGCAGGCCGGTTGGGTGGAACTGAATGAAGGAAGGCGATGCGAGGTAAGCGCCACGCTCGTACGCACGCATGATGGCGGAAGCGTTGGAGTTCTTAGCCAGCGTGGACATGTAGTACACGTTGCCGTAGCCGCCGGTTGCCAGGATCACAGCATGGCCGGTGTGGGCCGTGAGCTCGCCGGTGATCAGGTTGCGCATAATGACACCCTGGCAGACCTTCTTACCCTCAACTTCATTGATGATCAGGTCGACCATCTCGTTGTGGGTGAAGATTTCCACGGTCTTCTTGTGGATCTGACGCTGCAGCGCTGCTGCACAGGAAAGCTGCAGCTGCTGACCGGTTTGGCCACGGGTGTAGTAGGTACGGGAGACCTGCACACCACCGAAGGAACGGGTAGCCAGAGCGCCACCGTATTCACGAGCGAATGGTGCGCCGATGGCGTTCATGTGGTCGATGACGCGAACAGACTCGACAGCAAGACGCCAGCAGTCAGCCTCACGGGAGCGGTAGTCGCCACCCTTGACGGTGTCCTTAACGTGGCGGTAAGAGCCGTCGTTGTCGACCTTCTTGCCACGAGCGGAGTTAACGCCACCCTGTGCAGCAATGGAGTGCGCACGGCGTGGGGCATCGTGGTAAGTGAAGGCCTTGACGTCGTAGCCCAGCTCACCCAAAGCGGCAGCTGCGCCACCGCCGGATAGGCCGGTGCCGACGACGAGGATACGGAACTTACGACGGTTCAGCGGGGAAACCAGGTTGTAGTGATCCTTCTGGTACTCCCAGGCCTCCTTGTAAGAGACGCCCTCAGGCAGTGCGGAATCCAGCACGGAGCCAACGGCAACGCCAGAGACGACGGAAGCGGGAGCGTTGAACTCCGGCTTGATTGCGGTTTCAGAATTAATGCTCATTGTTTAGTTTCCTTAGCCTTAACCGATCAAGCCGAACATGACGCCCAACGGAATCGTGCTGTTACCTACCAGCACTGCAGCTGGGATCAGGTAGGACACGAAAAGCAGGATGGCACGCCAGCGCTTGCCGGTGATACCGAGGTCGCTCACTGCAGTCCACAGGCCGTGGGACAGGTGCAGGAACAGGACAACCATTGCGATGACGTAGAAGATTGCTACGCCTGGCCGGCTGAAGGAAGCGACGACGTTTGCGTATGCGGCGCCGTGTTCGAAGGTGTCAGCTGCTGCTGGTTGCACACCTGCAGTCAGGTCCAAAATGTGGAAGATGATGAAGGCCAGCAGCACGATGCCGGTGACGATCATCGAGCGAGCGGTGAAAGAGTTCAGTCCACCAATCATGCCCGTACGGCGGAACTTGCCGCGGGACTGGCGCGCACGAGCGGACAGTGCGAAAGCACCATAGATGTGCAGCACGAGGCAGAGCAGCAATACGATTCGGAACATCCACAGGAACAAGCCGTGTGGCAGCAGCGGAACGAGCAGTTCGCGCAGGAATGCCGCGTAAACGTCAAGATCCTTCTTGCCGTCAACGTCAGGCAGGTAGATCTTCAAGTTGCCGATCATATGGACCAGCACGAAAAGACCAAAGATAACGCCCGTGACCGCCATGGTCAGCTTAAGCGCCCAAGATGGGATAGTTGGCTTCTCTCGAAGCGGCTTCTCAGTAATTTTACCGTGAACAACTGCGTCACGGTCATCAAATTTAACAGTCATGGCACCTCCAGTGTCGCTATTACTCTACGGCCAAGCAGGGCTAATCAACCACTCAATGACCGCCTAAGTGATCTGTGGCACCGGTGTTTTCGGAGGAAATATCACCGAAATAGCATCTTTTTTGGCCACTGCCATCCATTCCCACGCGTAACAACCGTTGCCCAACTGGAACTTTGCCAACAGTTGTGGCCATAATGTGCGCTTGGTCACAAATTCCAAAAACGGACACCAGCACCCCCCAATGCAACTCATTCAAAAGTTGTAGCTGCCATTTTCCATATATGGCAACAAAAGTGCTCGCTAAATGGCGTTTCTAGCTGGAATTTTGTTAGTTTAGCGAATTGCAAATTTAGCTTTGTAAAATGTTGTGAAGTTTTCCAGCAAACGTGACTCCCATCACGCTATAGTGCGTTCATGGGTAAGACATATGTGGGTTCACGCCTCCGCCAACTACGCCGTGAACGCGACCTCAGCCAAGCTTCACTCGCAGCGACCCTTGGCCTCTCCGCTAGCTACGTGAACCAAATCGAACATGACGTTCGCCCACTCACTGTGCCAGTGCTACTTCGCATCACGGAGTCATTCGGGGTCGATGCAACGTTCTTCTCACGCGATGACGACTCCCGACTTCTCGCCGAGGTACAAGACGTAGTACTTGATAAAGAAATCTGCCCCTCAGCGGTTGAGCTACAAGAAATATCCGAGATGGTTTACAACCACCCCACTCTCGCCCGCGCAATGGTGGATATGCACCGGCGCTACCGAAATGTGCGTGACAAGCTCAATCTCGCCGTCGATACGCGACACTCCCCCACTCCCGACGCCCCCACGCCCCGCGCCCAAGCCCTCTCCATGCCGCATGAGGAAGTCCGCGACTTCTTCTATGCACGTCAAAACTACCTCGACGGCGTCGATACGCAGGCTGAGCGCATCGCAACGGAGCTACACATCGGGCCGCACGATATCCGGGCCACCGAAGACTCCATCGCACGCCGATTGACCAGCTTGCATGGCGTCCAAATCAACTCTTCGAACGAAGTCGGCGGCATTTTGCACCGCTTCGACCCCGACACCCGCGAGCTCACCTTGTCCACGCGCCTCCACCCAGGACAGCGGGCATTCCGCATGGCTTCCGAGCTTGGTCAGCTAGAAGCATCAGAGATGATCCGCTCGTATGTCGACGACGGACACTTCACCTCACCCGAGTCCTATGAGTTGGCACTGCGTGGTGTCGCCCAGTACTTCGCGGCGGCCCTCATGCTGCCTTACCGCAGCTTCCATGCTGACTCTGAAAAGTCTCGATACGACATCGAATATCTCTGTCAGCTCTACGGCGTTGGCTACGAAACAACATGCCACCGCCTTTCGACGCTGCAGCGACCGCAACTGCGCGGCATCCCTTTCACCTTCGTGCGAGTTGACCGCGCTGGCAACATGTCAAAGCGCCAATCTGCCACGGGTTTTCACTTCACCCATTCCGGCGGCACCTGCCCGCTCTGGAATGTCTACGAAACTTTCACCAACCCCGGCACGATCATGCGTCAGCTAGCTCAGATGCCAGACGGACGCAATTACCTGTGGGTCTCCCGCACGGTACGCCATCACCGGGGCCGCTATGGAGAACCGGGAAAGCTCTTTGCCATTGGACTCGGCTGCGAGGCGCGACATGCAGAACGCACGATTTACGCCGAAGGCCTGGACCTAGAGGACATGACTGCCATAACCCCGATCGGCGCAGGATGCCGCGTCTGTACTCGCGACAATTGCGCCCAGCGGGCCTTCCCTCCGGTCCATCGCAACATTCATATCGATGCACACGAATCGACGGTGGCACCCTACTAAGTCTGTCGCCCCTTCTTGATCATCTCGACCATAAGCTCCTTGAGATCCGGGTCCTCGCGAACAAGCTGTACGAGCTGACAGTCATTGGGCCCGTTCGTCCCCGGTTGGCACGCAGTGCAGGGCTCGCCATACCGAATAGGGCACTTGGGGTTCGGATTGTGGTGTTTCATTGCGGGTTCGATGGTACGCCCACACTCAGCGCACCTTTCCGCCGAACTTCTTTTGCCGAACTTCCCTGGTGACCACTATTGAAAATGACTGACATCCTGGGAAGTTCGGCAAGAGATGTTCGCGAAGTCCGTCCAGCTCACAGCCCCCGCCACTATTGCCGTCGAGAAGCGGCATGCAAAAGCTCCCGCCCGGCGCATTGCCAGACGGGAGCGAAAGCCAAACCCTTAGAGGTTAATCATGTGCCCCATGATGCCCTCTGCGGCTTCCTTCATTGCCTCAGAAAGCGTCGGGTGGGTGTGCACGTTACGGCCGATTTCCTCAGCAGTAAGGTCGAACTTCTGGGCCAAGGTGAGCTCTGGGAGCATCTCGGAGACACCAGCACCGACCATGTGGGCGCCGAGAAGCTCGCCAAACTCAGCGTCAGCCACCAGCTTTACAAAGCCTGCGGTCTCGGCGAGGCCTGCAGCCTTGCCGTTCGCGGAGAATGGGAACATCGCGGTTTTGATTTCGCGACCTTCGAACTTCTGCTTGGCCTGTTCCTCGGTGTAGCCGAAGGAGGCGACCTGCGGGTTGCAGAAGGTGGCGCGCGGCATCATCATGTAGTCGCCGAGCTCCATGGTCTCAGCGCCGGCGATGGTCTCAGCAGCGACAACGCCCTGAGCCTCAGCCACGTGCGCCAGCTGTAGCTTCGCAGTGACGTCGCCGATGGCGTAAATGCCATCGACATTCGTGCGCATGAAGTCATCGATATCGATGGCGCCGCGCTCGGTGAGCTTGACGCCGGTGTTCTCTAGGCCGAAGCCCTCTACGCGAGGTGCGAAGCCGATGGAGATCATGACACGGTCGACGGTGAGGGTGTCCTTCTTAGACCCGTCCTTGGATTCGACATCCACCTCAACGGAAGAGCCATTGTCGCGCACAGCGGTGGTCTTGTAGCCGGTGAGCAGCTTGACGCCGAGCTTCTTGTATTCCTTTTCAATGACCTTAGAGACGTCTGCGTCCTCGTTAGGCAGCACACGATCCATGAACTCGACGATCGTGACGTCAACACCATAGTTGGCCAGGACATAAGCGAATTCCATGCCAATGGCGCCCGCACCCACGATAACCATGGAGTTCGGTGCCTCTGGGTTGAGGATCTGCTCCTCGTAGGAGACGACATTCTTGGACAGTTCCACGCCTGGCAGGGAGCGCACTACGGAACCGGAAGCGATGATGCAGTTGTCAAAGGTGATGGTCTTGCCATCTACCTCGATGGTCTTTGCGTCCTTGAAGGAGCCCCAACCATCGATCTCGGTGATCTTGTTCTTCTTCATCAGGTAATGCACACCCTTGACGATGCCCTCCGAAACCTTACGGGAGCGGGCATGCGCGGTACCGAAGTCGAAGGAGACATCACCGGAAATACCAAAGGTCTTGGCTTCGTGGTTGAAGATGTGGGCAACTTCCGCGTTCTTCAGCAGGGCCTTGGACGGGATACAACCGACGTTGAGACAGACACCTCCCCAGTACTGCTTTTCAATAACAGCAACCTTCAGTCCGAGCTGGGCTGCGCGAATGGCGGACACATAGCCACCAGGGCCAGCGCCGAGTACTACTACGTCATAATGTTCAGTCACGGTTCCTAGGATACGTGCCTACGCCCACGATGTCGTGTGTTTGGCCCCGTTAGGCACAAAAAGGGCGCCGAACGGCGGTCAATGCCGCTTTTCGACGCCCAGAAGAAGTGAAGCTGAAAGCCTTATTAGAGCAGGCCGAGAGCCAGTGCCAGCTGGCTGGATCCGGAGGAACCTGCATGAAGAGCTGGGCCGAGACCGTTGTTGATGAAGAGGATGATCTGTTCGAGGATCTGCATAATTTTTCCTTTACGTTTTCCTTGTTGAAGGTGCCGCGTGGAAGCGCTGTACCTATATTGAAGCGGTGCTCCGCCTCGTTCTGTTACACGTGTGCGGCGCCCGAGCCACCTTTATTAGCACGGCCCACATTAACACCATTTGTAACAATAGTGACATTGAGTAACATCCGCCACAGGTTTCCTGCTATTTTATTAAGTGGTTAGCTTTTCGATAGAAAAAACGCTTCATGCTATTGAATCTTGTGGCTTTTCACGGAAAGATTGGCCGAGTGTTAACGTTTGGACACCAAAACCCGACAACCCAATCGAAGTCTTAAATTAATTTCGATATTCAATTCGGTTTCGCTGTGTCCTTTCACCCAGCATCCATAATTTCAAGGAAAGACTGCATCTATGAAGAACTTCCGTCGCATTGCAGCGTCTGCCGCAGCAGCCGCAATGATCCTCGTTGGCGCGCCTGCAGCCTTCGCCGGCACGCCAGAAGCCGAAGTTGCCGCAGGTATCGCCCCTGCCCAGATCCACGAAGGCCCGATGGGCGATACCGCACCAAAGTGGCGCCAGAAGGTGGAAGAGCACCCACAGGCGGAAGAGATGTGGGCTTACTCCCCATCCATGGATCGCTGGATCCCGCTCGTCGTCAAGCGCGCTGCTAACCCAGGCCGCCCAACTGTTTACGCTTTGAACGGTGGCGACGGCGGCGAAGGTCGCGCGAACTGGGTCATGCAGACCGACATCCTCGACTTCTACGCCGACAAAGATGTCAACATGGTCATGCCAATGGCCGGCAAGTTCTCTTACTACACCGACTGGCAGCAGGATGCCCCCAACCTCGGCGGCAAGCAGATGTGGGAAACCTTCATGACCAAGGAGCTCCCACAGGCTATCGAGACTCACTTGGCTGCTAACGATCAGCGCGCCATCTTCGGCATGTCCATGACCGCAACCACCACCCTGCTGTACGCGCAGCACCAGCCGGGCTTCTACGACGCCATTGGCTCCTTCTCCGGTTGCGCCCAGACTTCCGGTGGCGTTGGCCTGCCAGCCATCGATCTCACCTTGCAGCGTGGCGGCGTAACCAAGGAGCAGATGTGGGGCCCACTGGGCACTGGCACCTGGCACTACAACGACGCTCTGATCAACTCCGAGAAGCTGCGCGGCACCCCGATGTACATCTCTAACGCTTCCGGCCTCGCCGGCCAGCAGGACTTGTGGAGCGGCGAGCGCGTCCAGGGCAACTCTGCAAACGTCGGTGTCTTGGTCGTTGAGGGTGGCGCCATCGAGGCCGCTACCAACAAGTGCACCCACGATCTCAAGGCTAAGCTCGATTCCCAGGGCATCGGCGCTGACTGGGCCTTCCGTCCAGTGGGCACCCACTCTTGGGCCTACTGGCAGGAAGACCTGCGCGGCTCCTGGGAAACCTTCCGCTACGCATTCGGCATGTAGTCGGCTCTAAGAAATCGTTCTAACATTGTGCGGCCAATTCCTCTCACCAGGGATTGGCCGCACATGTGTCTCCTGAGAAAGATGCGCAACTCTTAATATGAAACTAGCTCCGCATATCACTCGAAACCTCATCGCTACGATCTCTGCTGCGGCCCTGTTCACACTCGGTGCGCCTGCCGCTTTCGCCGGCACGCCTGTCGCCGAGGTTGCCGCAGGTATCACCCCTGCCCAGATCCACGAAGGCCCGATGGGCGATACCGCACCAAAGTGGCGCCAGAAGGTGGAAGAACACCCACAAGCGGAGGAAATGTGGGCCTATTCCCCATCCATGGATCGCTGGATCCCGCTCGTCGTCAAGCGCGCTGCTAACCCAGGCCGCCCAACTGTGTACGCCTTGAACGGTGGCGACGGCGGCGAAGGTCGCGCGAACTGGGTCATGCAGACCGACATCCTCGACTTCTACGCCGACAAAGATGTCAACCTCGTTATCCCGATGGCAGGCAAGTTCTCCTATTACACCGACTGGCAGCAGGAGGTTCCCCACCTCGGCGGCAAACAGATGTGGGAAACCTTCATGACCAAGGAACTCCCACAGGCTATCGAAGACAACCTCAACGCCAACGATCAGCGCGCCATCTTCGGCATGTCCATGACCGCAACCACCACCCTGCTGTACGCGCAGCACCAGCCGGGCTTCTACGACGCCATCGGTTCCTTCTCCGGCTGCGCCCAGACCTCCCAAGGTGCCGGCCTGTTCGGCCTCGACCAGACGCTGAAACGAGGCGGAGCCACCAGGGAACAGATGTGGGGCCCACTGGGCACTGGCACCTGGCACTACAACGACGCGCTGACCAATTCCGAGAAGCTGCGCGGCACCCCGATGTACATCTCTAACGCTTCCGGCCTCGCCGGCCCAGATGATCTGTGGAGCGGCGAGCGCGTCCAGGGCAACTCTGCAAACGTCGCACTACTCAACACGGAGGGCGCCGCCATTGAAGCTGGCAGCAATAAGTGCACCCACGACCTCAAGGCTAAGCTCGATTCCCAGGGCATCGGCGCTGACTGGGTGTTCCGCCCAGTGGGCACCCACTCTTGGGCCTACTGGGAGGAAGACATGCACGCTTCCTGGGAGACCTTTCGCTACGCATTCGGCATGTAGTAGCTCTCGAAGGGCTTACATCTCATCCCCGATCCATGCAGCGAGCAGGCGCTAGCTAACATTGGTTGTCATGGTGGCTGATAATTCTTTCCTCGAGCAGATCGATTCCCCGGAGGCGCTGCAGTGGGCGCGGGAGTGGTCTGATCGCACGATCGCGCAGCTGCCCAGCTCCCGCTTAGAGCTGCAAGAGCGCATGCTGGCGGCCTTGAACACAGATGCTCGCATCCCGCTGCCTCGCCGCCGCGGCGAACTGCTCTTCAACTTCTGGCGCGATGCGGAGCATCCCCGCGGCATCTGGCGGTGCACCACGCTAGATAGCTACCTGGGCGATACGCAGTGGCGCACGCTTATCGACGTCGATTCCCTTGCCGCCGCCGAGGGCGAAAACTGGGTGTGGAAGGGTGCTCACGTGCGCTCTCCCGAATATGACCGTGCCCTGATCAAGCTCTCCCGTGGTGGAGCTGATGCCACCGAGATCCGTGAGTTCGATCTGGAACGAGGCTGCTTCGTTGCGGACGGTTTCAGCATCCCAGAGGCAAAGACCGACGTTTCCTGGGTGGATCTAGATACTCTGTTGGTCGGCACTGACATGGGCGAGGGCTCTTTGACCTCGTCCGGCTATCCGGCCCACGTTTACCGCTGGCAGCGCGGCCAAGAACTGGCGGCGGCTGAGTTGTTTTTCGCCGGCGAGGCCTCGGATGTCGCTGTAGGTGGCTGGCATGACTCGATGCCGGGATTTGAAAGAACCTTTGTCACTCGCTCCCTCGACTTCTACAACAGCTACACCTACTTGGATCGAGATGGGTTGGAGCTGATTGAGATCCCTAGTGACTGTGGCTTTTCCACATTTCGAGAGTGGATGTTCATTGCTCCCCGCACCGAGTTTTCCGGCGTACCCGCAGGCGGATTAGGCGTCATTGATTTCGAGGCCTTCCTCGCCGGGGCGCGCGAATTTCAGCTAGTATTCAGCCCTTCGCCTGCTACCTCGCTCCAGGGCCTAACCTTCACCAAGAATCACGCGGTTTTGACGCTGCTCGATAATGTGGCCAGCAAGATTCAGCTCATCCGGCTGGGACAGTGGGCGGAGTCAACGGAGTTGGCTGTCGATCCGCTAGCCACGACGACCGTCATCGGCACCAGCCCGCTTCGCGACGACGAACTCTGGTTGAGCACCACCAGCTTTGATCAGCCCGCCACCCTGCTGCACGGCTTTGCAGGAGGCGCCATGGAAGCGGTGAAACGAGCTCCAGAGTTGTTCTGCACTACAGACTTTGACACGCGCCAACATTGGGCTACCTCGGCAGACGGCACCCAGATTCCCTACTTCATCACCGGCATTTTTCACACGCAGCCACAGCCAGCTTTGGTGCACGCCTACGGCGGTTTCGAGGTGTCCCTGCGCCCCTACTACTCCGCCACCCGCGGTATTGGCTGGTTGGAACGTGGCGGACTGTTCGTAGAGGCAAATCTGCGAGGCGGCGGCGAGTTCGGCCCCTCCTGGCACTCCCAGGTGACCAAGTCGAACCGCCATAAGGTGTGGGAAGATCACGAGGCAGTGCTCAAAGACCTGGTAGCCCGGGGTTACACCACCCCAGAGCTATTGGCTATCCGCGGTGGCTCGAACGGTGGCTTGCTCACCGCGGGCGCCCTTGTAAGCTATCCGCAGTTGTTTGGAGCTGCGGTGGTCCAGGTACCTCTCACTGACATGTTGCGCTATCACACGATGAGCGCCGGTGCGTCCTGGATGGCGGAGTACGGCGACCCTGACAATCCGGAGGAAAGGGAAGCTATTGCCACGTGGTCGCCGCTTGCTGGCGTCGATAAGCAACCGGCATACCCGCCGGCGCTGGTGACCACCTCTACCCGGGACGACCGCGTCCACCCCGCCCACGCGCGCCTCTTCGCCGCTGCACTGCGCGAGGCCGGGCAGCCCGTCGACTACTACGAAAACACAGAAGGCGGTCATGCGGGTGCCGCCGACAATAGTCAAGTAGCGCACTTGGAGGCGCTCATCCATTCCTGGCTCTGGAGTACCCTAAAGAAACGATGACCACTCAACGCCTGCGCTCAACACCCATTCCCGGCACCCGCGATAGCTACACCGGGATTGACTTCAACCTCGGCTTTCATATCAGCCGGTATGAGTTGGACTTGGACTACCGAGTCCTACCGAACAATCTCAGCGCCACAGCAACCCTGCACGTAGAAAACTATGAGCCCTTAGCTGCGATGACCCTTGATTTGGTCGACTCGCTGCGCGTGAGCAAAGTACAGGGCCACGGGGCACGGATTGCGCGGTTCAAGCAGTCTGGAAATAAGCTCCGCCTGACGTTTTCGGAAGAGCTACCAGCCGATACCGAGTTCCGGTTAACTATCCGCTACTCGGGGTCACCGCGCCCTTTGCGAACTGCCTGGGGGGAGATCGGCTGGGAGGAACTATCCTCCGGATCCCTCGTGGCCTCGCAGCCTTGTGGCGCCCCGACCTGGTATCCGTGCGATGACACCCCGGATGAGAAGGCCGTCTACGAGATCACCGTCACCGCGGACAATCCCTTCACCGTGGTGTGCAACGGCACGCTGAGCGCTACTCGACGCCTAGGTTCGCGCACCCGATGGACCTACCGGATGGAGCATCCGATGGCCACTTACCTGGCTACCGTGATGGTGGGCGAGTTCGAGCGGATTGAACTGGGCACCGACCCCGTACCAGTGGTGGCTTACGTGCCACCCGCGCTGAAAGCCGGGTTCCTGAAAGATTTCGCGCAGCAGGTAGAAATGCTGCAGTTCTACGCCGCTACTTTCGGCGACTACCCTTTCGCGTCCTACACCGTTGTGGTCACCGAAGACGAGCTGGAAATTCCCCTGGAGGCACAGGGACTGTCCATATTTGGCGCTAACCATGCCCGCGGGCACGGCCGTTGGGAGCGACTCATCGCACACGAGCTTGCCCACCAGTGGTTCGGCAACTCCATGGGGCTAGCGCAGTGGAATGACATCTGGCTCAACGAGGGCTTTGCTTGCTACTCCGAATGGTTGTGGTTCGAACACTCCTCCGGCACCTCGGCGGAAGCCTCCGCTCGCGAACACTATGAGAAGCTTGCCCATAAGGACGAAGATCTGTTGCTCGCCGATCCTGGCAAGAAGGACATGTTCGATGACCGGGTGTACAAGCGGGGCGCGCTGACCGTCCACTGCCTGCGCACCCTGTTGGGTGATGAAGCCTTTTTCGCTATGCTCCGCCGCTACGTGGAGGCCGGCCGCCACGGCGTGGTGGAGCCGCACGACCTCCGCGCGGAGGCGCTGCTGGCCTGCTCCACTATGGATGTGCCCGCCGCAGAACTGGAGAAGCTATGGCAAGCCTGGTTGCATGCTCCTGCTTTGCCGAGTTTCCCCGCCCACAGGGTTTCAACCGGGGACTGCGGCGGCCACCCATGAAAGCCCTCTCCCTAGCAACCGTCTTCGCAGCTCTCTCCGGCTTTGCGATCGTCATCGGCGCTTCGCACCTCCTCGGCACCGAGGTCAACGCACAGTTCATGGCGATTTGGGGCCTGTTCTTCGCCTGCACCGGGCTTATCGACGGCCTCACCCAAGAAACCACCCGGGCGGTGTCCGCTTCCCAAGAGACGGGAAAGGTTGGCAACGCCAAGCCGTTGCGGTTTGCGATATTGATCGGCATCGTGGTGTCGGCACTGATCGTTGGCACGAGTTGGCTGTGGATGGATCGGCTGGTTGAGGGGCACACGGCGTCCGCAACGGCGCTGCTCACCGCGGGACTGTTGTCTTATGCGTTTCAAGCTTTGCTCTCTGGTTTGCTCTCCGGCTTGAAACTATGGGAGCAATACGCGGGACTGCTAGCCCTAGATTCCGGCATCCGCATGGTACTGATGGGACTTGCCTGGTGGTTTGCTTGGGGACTACCAGCGTTCTTGGTAATCACCGTGATTGGCGCACTAAGCTGGGCTGTCATCCTGTTTTCCTCACCCCGGGCACGCGCAGCACTGAGCGCTCACACGGACGTAGACATGCGTGTCTTTCGTGTCAACGCGATGCAGGCGATGCTGGCGACCGGCGCCACGGCGATACTCATCACCGGGTTTCCCACCGCCATGAAGTTCACGCTAGCCGATGCCCCGGAAAGCGGTGTGACCATGGCCGGTCTGATGTTCTCCATTACCCTGACCAGGGCACCGATATTGGTGCCACTCCAGCGATTCCAATCTGCGCTGATCGTGAACTTTGTGGAGCGTCGAGAAGCACTACTGAGCGCTTTGGCGCGACCTGTCGCTGCAGTTCTCGGTGTCGGAATGCTCGGGGCAGTGGCTGCGTGGTTGATCGGACCATGGATCCTACATACCTTCTTTAAGCCGGACTTCTTCGTTCCCGGCTCCATCCTCGCGATCCTCACCTTTGCCTCGGCATGCACCGGTTCCCTCATGATCACCAGCACGGCTGCCCTCGCAACAGAGTTGTACCGCCTTTACATCGGCGGCTGGATTTTAGCCTCCATCGTGGCGTTCGGAATCCTGCTCCTGCCGCTGAGTATGCCTGTTGCGGTGTGCGCCGCATTGCTGGCAGGCCCGATTAGTGGTGCGGTGCTTCAAGTCGTCGGGTTGCTCAAGGCCTAAAACCGCTAGGATCTACAGTCATGCCGACGCTTTCTGCCCTCGTGACCGTCTATCATCGCATCAACGCCACTGAGCTGCGCCAAGCACTCGAGTCGCTCACTGCACAAACGCGACCGGCGGATGAGATCGTGATCGTGGAGGACGGTCCAGTAGGATCCGAGCTACGCGAGGTCATCGATACCTTTGTCGCCAACACTCCCTCCGCCCGCACCCTCGTTTTGGCCCGCAACCAGGGGGCCGGACCCGCATCCCAGGCTGGGCTGAAGTCTATTTCTACCGACTTCATCGCGCGTCTCGACGCCGATGACATCGCCTACCCCGAACGCTTCGCCACACAGCTGGCCTTCTTCGAGCAGCACCCCGCCGTAGATGTGCTGGGAACCGCCCTCGCAGAGTTTCACGGCACACCAGACAACATCGTTGGTGTTCGGACGCTCCCGGAGACCCACACCAAGCTCGCTAAGTATGCGCTGATCAATTCACCTATCAACAATCCGAGCGTGATGATGCGAACCCAGGCCGTGAAGGATGCGGGCGGTTATCAAAATGTGCACCACATGGAGGACTACGATCTCTATGCGCGACTATTGGCCAGCGGAAAGCGCTTCCACAACTTGCAGGAGCCACTCACCTATTTCCGCTCCAGTGACGATGTATTCGAGAGGCGGACCGGCTCGGGAATGTTCGCAGCCGAGCGCCAGATGCAACGCAACCTCGTGCACTACGGCCTGATATCCAAACCTCGGGCGGCGTTTAACCTGTTGGCGCGGACCGCGTTTCGTCTCCTACCTAGTAATGCTCTCAAGGCGGCATACGGCAAGTTGTTCCACCGCGGCTAGGGCCATAGGTTAGGCTAATTCCCATCATGGATACCTCGAATTCACAGTCAAACCTGGATACCTGGCTGGTGATTCCGTGTTACAACGAAGGCTCAGTGATCCAAGAAGTCATCGAAAACGCCCGGAAAACCTTCCCGAACATCGTCGCCGTCAACGATGGCTCTGCCGATGATTCTGCCGCCCGCATCCACGCGGCTGGCGCGCATCTTGTCAATCATCCTGTGAATTTAGGCCAAGGCGCTGCGATTCAAACTGGTGTCGAATACGCCAGAATGCAGCCGGGTGCGGAGTACTTTGTTACCTTCGACGCTGACGGCCAGCACCAAGTCAAAGATGTAGTGGCAATGCTGCAGCGTCTGCGTGCGGAGCCGGTGGATATCATCGTGGGCACGCGCTTCGGTCGGCCCCGTAAGGAAGACGATCAGGTCCCGCTCATCAAGCGCATCGTCTTGAAGACCGTGGTGCTGCTCTCCTCACGCACCCGTCGCCTGGGGCTGAGCGACGCCCACAACGGCCTGCGCGTATTCAACAAGAAGGTCGCCACCGAGCTCAACCTCCGCATGAACGGTATGAGCCACGCTTCTGAGTTCGTCGCTACGATGGACGAGAAGAAATGGCGGGTCTCTGAGCACCCCGTTGACATCTTGTACACCGAATATTCGTTGAGCAAGGGACAATCGCTCATCAATGGCGTCAACATCCTCGCCGACGGACTACTCGCAAGGAAACTGCCATGAGCGGACAGCTTTTCATCCAGATTCTTCTGCTCATCGCCACCGCATTCTTGGTGGTCTACTTTTTGGGCAACCGCCGCAAGGCCCGCGCAAAAGCAGGGGTCAAGCTCGGATTCATCGTGTTTGTACTTGCCTGTATCTGGGCAGTGCTGCGTCCCGACGACCTGACCATAGTGGCCAATTGGCTCGGGGTCTCTCGGGGCACCGACCTGCTGCTATACGCATTAGTAGTAGCCTTTATGTTCACCACCCTCAGCTCTTATGTTCGCTTCCGCGAGCAGGAGCTACGCTATGCCCGCCTCGCGCGTGCCATTGCATTGCGAAACGCCATCAAACCGGAAGATGAGTTGAGTTAGTTGACTGAAACAGAAGCATCGGCTGTTGTCGTCGATAAGCCAGCTGCTGCCCGTTCCCGCACGCCTCTCCTGGTTGTCATAGTGGCACTGATTGCGGCCATCGCCGGGCTCCTCGGCTACATGATGGGCGGCAACGCGGCGACGAAGCAGTTCATCGCCGAGAACCCCTCCTCTGCCACAGCAATCAAGGCAAAGCTAAAGGACGTCAAGGCAGGCACCGGCGATAAGACCGCTAAGCCGCTTGCCGACGGAACGTACAATGCCCAGATCCAAGGCTCTGGTGGACCGCTGCAGTCGCAAGAAGACATCACTAATGTGCACCGTCGCAACGCCGAAGACCCCTTCGCGATTGGTGCAGTTGACGCACCCGTCGTTATTTCCGAGTTCTCCGACTTCGAGTGCCCATTCTGCGCCCGCTACGCCACTGAGACCGACCCCAAGATCATGTCCGAATACGTGGACAAGGGCCTCGTGCGCATCGAATGGAACGACCTGCCGATCAACGGCCCCGCCGCTGAGGCCGCCGCCAAGGCTGGCCGCGCCGCCGCCGAACAAGGCAAGTTCAATGAATTCAAGAACGCACTGTTCGCAGAGGCCGCGAAAAAGGACGGTCACCCGAACTTTGGCGAAGCCGACTTTGAGCGTTTTGCCACCGAAGCCGGAGTCCCGGACATGGCGAAGTTCAAGGCTGACGCTGCATCCGACAAGTACGACGGCGCGATTTCCCAGGCCGTCCAGTACGGCAGCGGGCTAGGTGTCAATGGCACCCCAGCGTTCCTGGTGGGCACCAAGTTTGTCTCCGGTGCGCAGCCCTGGGAAGTTTTTAAAGCCACTATCGACGAGCAGCTGGCGATGACGGTTTAGCGGCTCCGCCCATCACTATCCCAAGGTTTCGGCCTTGGGATTTTTTAGACCCTACCATTCGCATACGTGTTTGAATTTCCTCTTGACTAGGTCTGGCTTCGAGCTAGAATAGTAGTTAAGAAACAGTCGTATTGGGGATGCGAACTAGGGGGTGCTGTACAGTGAACGAGCTTAAAGTCGCCCATTACAGATTGCGGGTTGCCGCCGAAAACATTGATATGAGCAGGCCCTTCGATGTTGAATCTGCCATGTCGGAGGTTTCCGCACTCAAAGAGTTCCTGGCTCGCTTTGAGACGAATCTGGCCGCCAACATGACCCCAAAATCTCTTCATGAATGCAACGTGAATCCACGCGAAGCACGAACGCTTATTCGACGCGCAAGTTCCTTCTGGGACGATGACGTCCCCGTAGCCCATCAAGATGAGATTCTGCGGGCACTCAGCAATCTATCTCCCGACTCTAAAAGACGTGAGGAAATCTACGACGCCGCTGCACAGGAAGTGCGAAACTACAACCGCCCGACCCACCCAGACCAAACCTGGAAGTTTACTCGTGACCAAGTGCTTGCGGAAAACCAGCGGCTAGCCAAAGATCCACTCCAAGCACGTGCGCAACGACGATTCACACTGCATGCTCCAGACGAAGATGGGGGTGCAAAATTTTCCGGCTATGTCACCCCAGAAATCGGCGCACTGCTCCAATCCATGTTGGACCAATCCTTCGGTGCCACTCCGAAAGACGGCGATGAGACTCGCACCATAAGACAACGGCAGCATGATGCCTTCGCCCGCGTAGTGCGTTGGGCCAGCAGCAATCGAGTAGAAGCCACTGGACATGCCAGCCTCGTAGTATCGGTGACCGAGGATGATGAATTCGACCTTTATCGGCGCTTTCCTACCAACACTGCGTTTGAGCTAAACCTGCTCGAACTCGCCAATCTAGGGCATTCTCGGATCACCGACTTCATTGCAGTCCACACCCACACCGGAGCGGTGAAGAAGCTGGTTAGCGCACGACGAACCGCTGGCTTCTATCTCCGTATCGCGCTCCTGGCCGAGCAACTAGTCTGCCAATACCCAGGATGTGATGTCCCCGCCGGTAGATGCGAAGCCCACCACATTATCCCGTGGTCACAGTGCCATAAAACAGCCCTCGAGAACCTCGGACTCATGTGCCGCAATCACCACCGGCGCAACCACGACGACTGGGATGGCCCACACATGGAAAAGCGAGCCGGTCACGCCCGATGGATAGACCGACTCGGCATGGCAGAAAACACCTCACCAGCAGCCAAGAAAGCCGCCGGGAAACGAATCAGAACCAAACCCCCAGGCTAACGCGACCTAAACCGCGCGGAAGTAATCGACAGTCTTTTGGACGCCATCAACAATGGCAACCTCCGGCTGCCACCCCAACACGTCCTTAGCCCGCTCGAAAGATAAGGCAGAGCGAGGAACGTCGCCAAGCCGCGCGGGCGCAAACTCCGGATCGTCAACCGCACCCGCAGCAGCTGCTACCAAAGAGTGC